>JAFQGN010000027.1 GCA_017398245.1 Clostridia bacterium
CCGCTCTCTCCGCAGTCCAGCTCGGCGAAGGCCGGCCTGCATTGGCCGATCCCCCGCACGCATATGCAGCCCGGTTCGCGTTTGATCGATGCGCCCAGAGCCGTGAGGCAGCGACAGGTCGCATCGATATCCTCGCACAGCGCGCCATGGCGGATGCGCGTTTCGCCTTCGGACAGAGCTGCGCCGATGAGCAGCCTGTGCAAATGCGATTTGGAGGCGACGGCTACGATCTCGCCGCCGATCGCCCCGGGAAGGATCGTCCTTCTCATGCCTGTAAGCCCTCTTTCAGCATTTGTTTTGCCTCGCTTAGCGGCGTTTTGCGTATTTCGCATGCGCCGCGTCCTTTCAGCAGAACCAGATTCAGCCCGTCCGGCACGCGTTTTTTATCGGAAAGCATGGCGGTGAACAGTGCGTCGGCATCGTATTCGGTCGATGTCGGCAAGCCTTGCGCCGCAATGGCTACGATCAGTTCCTGCGCCGCTTCTTCGCTGCACAGGCCGCGCATTGCGCAGGCGCGCGCCATGATCGCCATGCCGATGGCCACCCCCTTGCCGTGGGTGACGGTGAAATTGCTGATCGCCTCGACCGCATGGCCGAACGTGTGGCCAAAGTTCAAAATTTGGCGGATGGAATTGTCGCGTTCGTCGCGCGCCACCACGTCTTTTTTGATCTCCACGCAGCGGCGGATGATGGCGTCGATGTTCGCGTGCGCATCGCGGCACAGTTCCAGAATGGAAATATCGGCAATGGCGGCGTATTTGATGACCTCGGCCATGCCGTCGGTGAAGATCTCGTCCGGCAGAGTGGAGAGCGCGTCCGGGTCGATCAGCACAATGTCGGGCTGATAAAACGCGCCGCACAAATTTTTGCCCGCAGGGATGTCGATGGCGGTCTTTCCGCCCACGGAGCTGTCCACACAGGCCAGAAGGCTCGTGGGAACCTGCACAAGGTTCACCCCGCGCAGATACGTCGCCGCCGCAAAGCCGGCAAGATCGCCCACCACGCCGCCGCCCAGAGCGATCACAGCGTCCTTTCGCGTCAGGCGGTTTTCGGCCAGAAAATTGATCACCTCAAAATAGGTGTGGATATTTTTGCTCGCCTCGCCGTGGGGGAACGCCGTGCGCGAAACGGAAAAGCCTGCGCTGCGCAAAGAGGATTCCAGCGCATCGCCGTAGAGCCCGTCCACGATATCGTCGGAGATGATCGCGCAGGCGGAGCCGGGCAGCGCCGCGCGGATCATTTCGCCCGCGCGGGCGAGCAGGCCGCGTTCGATGCGGATATCGCTTGTTCTCTCCATCAGCCGTCGACCTCCTTTTTGATCCGGCTGCCCTCGGCGAGGATATCGTACAGATGCTCCTTGTCGCCCGAGGCGATCGCATCGCGCATTTCGGTCAGTTTGCCGATGAACACGTCGATCTCCTCGCAAAGGTATTCCTTGTTTTCCAGAAACAGTTCCGACCACATGCCCGGGCTGAGCCACGCCACGCGCGTCAGATCACGGTACGAGCCGGCGGAAAAGCCGTGGTGCTCGCGCGCGGTAGGATTCTGGATGTAGGCGGAGGAGACGGCGTGCGCCATCTGCGAAGTATAGGCGATCACCCTGTCGTGCTCCTCGGCGGTGGTCACGCTGTAGCGGCCAAAGCCTGCGGGGGAGAGCAGCGTGCGCACGCGCTCAAGCAGGGCGATGTCATCGCGCACTGGCGGCACGATCACCATGCATGCGCCCTGAAACAGGTTTGCGCGGCTGGCGGAAAAGCCGGAAAAATGCGTGCCGGCCATGGGGTGTCCGCCCACATAGGTGTAGCCGTGTTCGTTGGCCAGGCGGAAGCCCTCCTCGCACACCATGCGCTTTGTGCCGCAGCAGTCGATCAGCATGGTTTCTTTTTTCAGAAGCGGCGCGATGCGGCGCATGTATTCCATGGCCGCCAGCGGGTAGACCGCCACGAGGATGAGCTCGCATTCGCGGATCGTTTCGTCGGTCAGAAGGCCGTCGATCGCGCCGTCTGCCATGGCGAGGGTGCAGATGCCCTCGTTCGTATCGAAACCCAGCACCTTCGCGCCGGAAAGTTTGTAGGCTTTGGCCAGCGAGCCGCCGATCAGCCCAAGGCCGCAGATGCCGACTGTCATTCCGCAATCGCCTCCCGGATGCGCATCACCTTTTTGGCTACCGTGGAGAACTGTTCCGGCCGCAGAGACTGCGCGCCGTCGCACAGGGCGTGCTCGGGGTCGTTATGCACTTCGATCATCAGGCCGTCCGCTCCGCAGGCCGCAGCCGCCATGGCCATGGGCTCCACCAGCTTGGCTTTGCCGGTCGCATGGCTCGGGTCCACCACGATGGGCAGGTGCGTCAGTTCGTGCAGCACCGGCACGGCGGAAAGATCGAGCGTGTTGCGGGTGTAGGTTTCAAAGGTGCGCACGCCGCGCTCGCACAGAATCACCTGTTCGTTTCCGCCGGCGAGCACGTATTCCACGCTCATCAGCAGTTCTTTCAGGGTGTTGGCAAGGCCGCGCTTGATCAGCACCGGCTTGCCCGTGCGGCCCAGCTCGCGCAGCAGGTCGAAATTCTGCATGTTGCGCGCGCCGACCTGCAAAATGTCCACGTCTTCGAACAGGGGCAGATCGTTGATATTCATGATCTCGGAAATGATGGGCATGCCCGTCTCCTTCTTGGCAAGGGAGAGCAGCTTCAGGCCGTCGCCGTGCAGGCCCTGAAAATCATAGGGGGAGGTGCGCGGCTTGAATGCGCCGCCGCGCAGGATGGTCGCGCCCGCGGCCTGCACCTTGCGCGCTACCTCGAGGATCTGCTCCTCGCTTTCCACCGAGCAGGGGCCGGCGATCATCTGGAAATGCCCGCCGCCGATCTGCACACCATTGCCCACGTCGATCACGCTGTCGCCGGTGTGGAATTTGCGGTTGGCGTTTTTGAACGGCTCGGAAATGCGCTTGACGGAATCGATGATGGAAAGGCTTTCCAGAAGGCTCATGTCCACCTTGGTCGTATCGCCGATCAGGCCCAGAATGCACTGGTATTCGCCCTGAGAAATATGCACTTCCAGCCCCATCGATTTGAACCACGAGATCAGGCTGTCCCTCTGCTGCTGGCTCGTTCCGTGTTTAAGTACCGCGATCATTTTTGTATTTCCTCCTTGAAAACTGCCCGGTTTCATAAAAAAACAGGCCGAACAGATGTGACTCTGTGCGGCCTGATACGAACCCATTTTCCGGCTTTGATTGCAGCACGAATCACTTTACCCTTAGCTGTTAAAGGTAAAGTAATAAAAGTAAAAGGAAGAAGCCATGGCAAAGCTGCGGTTCATGGTGGCAATCTCCTTTCCTTTTTGCTGCTGAAAAACACTTTACCACTTCTGCCGTATGCTTGTCAAGCGCGCGGCTATGCTTTTTGCTGAACAAAGCGCCGGGGCCGTTCGAAAAAACCGAACAGCCCCGGCGGGATATGCGCTTGTTATGCGGCCTTGCCGCGCAGGATGCGCCCGCCCTCCAGCGCTTCCTTCCACTGGGGCTTGTGCAGCGCCGCCCAGTAGCAGGCAAAGTGCACGCCGAAGGTGAGCACCCAGGAGATGGGATAGGAGGAATACAGGATCTGCAGGGTATGGAAATGGGCGAAGATCGTCATGATCCAGATCACGCGGAACACGCACGCGCCCATAAGCGAGACGATCATCGGCATGATGGAGAAGCCCATGCCGCGCAGGATGCCGACCATCGCGTCCATCATACCGCACACGGGGATGAACATGGTGATGATGGACATGCGCAGGATGCCGATCTCGATGACGGCCGGGTCGGAAGTATACAGCCCAAGCAGAGGCCTGTTGAATACCATCAGCAGAACGCAGGTCAGCCCGCCGAGGATCAGGTTCATGCCAAGGCAGGTGCGCGCGATGGGCCGGATGCGCCATTTCTGCTTCGCACCTACGTTCTGGCTGGTAAAGGTGACGGCAGACTGGTAGATCGCGTTGTTGAGCACGTAGGCGAAGTTGTCGATATTGCCCGCGGCGGAATTGCCCGCCATAACGGTGGACTGGAACGAGTTGACGGAGGACTGGATCAGCACGTTGGAAATGGCGAACAGAGTGCTCTGCAGGCCGGCCGGAAGGCCGATCTTCACAAGCTCCTTGAAGGTGGGCATGTCGATGGCGATCTTTTTGAGATCTACCTTGATCACGCGGTCGGTATGCAGCAGGTTGTTGATCGCCAGGCCGAACGACAGCGCCTGCGAAATGACCGTGGCCCATGCAACGCCCGCCACGCCCATATGGAACACGATGACGAAGATCATGTTCAGAATAACGTTCAGAACGCCGCCGAGGGTGAGGTAGATCGTCGGGCGGTTGCTGTCGCCCACCGAGCGCAGGATGGCCGCGGCGAAGTTATACATCATGGAGAAGGGCATGCCGATGAAAATGATGCGCATGTACAGCGTCGCCTGGTCGATGACGTCGGCCGGGGAATCCATCAGCTGCAGCATGCCGCGCGCGCCGAACAGACCGATCACGCAGACCAAAAGACCGCAGACGAAGCTGACCGCAACGGAGGTATGCACGCTTTTTTGGATTGCTTCGCGGTCTCCCGAGCCGAACGCCCGCGCTACCACAACGCCCGTACCGACCGAAAGACCGATGAAGAAGTTGGTGAACAGCGCCGTGAGCGAGCCTGTGGAGCCGACAGCAGCCAGCGCAAGCGGGCCGTCGAACTGGCCGACAACGGCCATGTCCGCCACGTTGAACAAAATCTGCAGAAGGCCCGAGAGCATCAGCGGGATGGAAAACTTGAGCACCGAGGGGATCAGCGGCGCATGGAGCATGTCGACGTCGCTGCGCAGGAAATTGATACGCATTTTGGACAACCCTTCTTTTGGCGATATTTGGGGAAAAAGGCTTGTGCGTTCAGGCGCATATCCTTACATTCTAAGTAAACCATACAACCGTGTCAGAATTGTTCAACGCATGTTGCGTTTCGGAGCACATTTGCCGAAGAAACGTCATATTTGCAAGCGGAGAGGGGAATACACCGGCGCGCCTGCAGAATTTGCCTGCAGCAGACCCGCAGTCAGCCTAAACTGCCGGTCAGCGCAGCCAGACTTTTTCTTTATTGCGTTATGATATCCAACTCCCAAAATGGGATTGCAAAGGGATGAAATTCCTTTGCCGAGGGTCTGGGGCGAGAAGCCCCGGCATACCCATCTGCCCAAACACGAGGCTGGTCCACGCGGTACGCGTTGCCAGCCTCGTTCAATATTTCGATAGAAATGACCATCCCCCAATGTGGGATTCCAAAGGGCTGAAAGTCCTTTGGCAGGGGCTTGGGGACGGAGTCCCCATCGTGATCTCCGGGTGATAAGCCCCGTCCTCCCCCTGCTCCAAAGCAAAGCCCGGCCCACACTGTAAGTGTAGCCGGGCTGTCTTCTCTATGACAGGTATAAAGAATCCCCTAATGGA
>JAFQGN010000230.1 GCA_017398245.1 Clostridia bacterium
ACCATATTTGCGATATCCATAGGGTTGCCCACGCGGCCTGCAGGCTGCTGGGTGGCGTCCGGGCCTTCATAGACGGTATAGGCGGTGTCGATCCAGCCGGGCGAGACGGAATTGACGCGCGCCCTGCCCGCAAGCGAGACCGCAAGCGCATGCGTCAGCGCGGCGATGCCGCCCTTTGCCGCCGTGTAGCTTTCCGTCTGCTTCTGGCTCATCCTGTCGCGCGAAGAGGAAATGTTCACAACCGAAGCACCGGGCGCAAAATGCGGGGCGAGCAGTTTGGTGAGATAGAACGGCGCGGTCACACCGATATCGAGGGATTGTTGAAACTCTTCCCATGTGCAGGAATCGATGCCGCGCATGGGCGGCGGAGCGTTATTGACGAGGTAATCCACATGGCCGAAATCGGCAACGACTTTGGCCGCGAAGGCCTCCAGCGTGTCTTTATCGCCGATGTTGCCGGTGAAATACGGATTTTCCGCAATATCGATGACGGCCACCTTGGCCCCCTGTTTTGCGAACGATTCGGCTATAGCCTTGCCGATGCCGCCCGCGCCGCCGGTGACGACGGCCACTTTATCCTTGAACATATCTTTCTCCTTAATAGCGGCCTACGCGCTTGATCTCCTCGACGATGGCCTTGAAGTTTTCAAACGAGACGGAATTGGGAATGGAATGATCGGACGAGAAAATATAGCCGCCGTTTTCCTTGAGCTTGGGGATGACGCGGTCGATCTCGGCAATGATTGCGTCTTTATCGTCCCACAGCACGGCATTAATGCCGCCGTGCAGCGTGAGTTTGTCGCCGTATTTTTCTTTCAGGGTGAGCGGCTCCATGCCAGCCTTGACCTCCAGCGGGTTGAGCGCATCGATGCCCACGTCCATCAGGTCGTCAATGCGGGTCATGATGTTTCCGCAGGAGTGCAGGCGGGCGTAGATGCCCTTGTTGTGCGCCCAATCCACCGCGCGCTTGTGCACGGGCTTGAGCAGTTCGCGGTACATCTTGTTGGAGAAGAACGTGGTGCCCTTGTAGCCCATATCGTCCGGCCAGTAGATCTCGTCGAAGCGATAGCCGGCGTCCCAAATGCGGTCAAAGAGGGCGATGCAGGAATCGAGATAGGTATTGAACATATCCACGACCCATTCGGGCTCTTCGTACAGCGCGATGAGCAGAGTTTCGGTGCCGACCATCCACGAATGCGTGACGTCGAAACCGAACCAGAAATCGGCCGTGATCCAGCGGCCCTCGGCCACCCATTTGGCGTAGTTCTTCTTCAAATTATCCCACGGGATGCGGCTGTCGTCCAGCATCTGCATGCGCTTTTTGGCATCTTCCCATGCTTCGGGCGTAGTGACCTTGAAATCGATGAATTCCGGCGTGGAATCCTGCGTTTTGAAGCTCTTTTGCGTTACTCCCCAGCCGGTGGTGTAGATCTTGTAGGTATCGGTCTCCTCCAGGATCTTCTCTTCATAGCGCGGGGTGATGTTCACGCCGATATTGGCCGTTTTGTCGATATCGAAGTATTCGGTCCATTCGATATCCCTGGGCAGGCCCTCCTTGTGCCAGCGGCTGAACGTACCGGCCCACGGGCTGTCGATGATGGGCACGCGGTCGGCCTCTTTATGTTCAAACATGCGGGTAAAGCGTTCTTTAGACGTCATCATATATACAAACCACCTTATCCATGCAGTTTACCATATTATAACAAGAAGGCCCCCGCAGCACAATAGCGCGAAGGCCTTCTGTTATTTTGTTTTCATTACATACGCGGCGCCGATGGAATTCTCACCCAAGTGGGTGCCGATGATGCCGCCGACCTGCGCGATGCTTGTTTCCTGCACAGGGAAGCGTTCCACGGTGGATTCCATAAAGCTTTGGCACTGCTCAATGGAAGAAGTATAGCCGAAGATGACCGGGAAGGAAGGATCTACCCCGTCCTCTTCCATATGCTTCCACGCCATGGCGTAGCCGGCTTTCAGCCCGCGCGCCTTGCCGATGGTCTCGATCACGCCCTTGAGGGTGATGACCGGCTTGATCTGCAGCGCATCGCCGATGACGCCCAGCGCCGGCGGGATGCGGCCGCCCTTGCGCAGATAGACCATGGAGCCGATGACCCCGACGACCGTGACCCTCTCGCGCAGGTCCATAATATCGTGCACGATGGAACGCAGGCTTTCGCCGGCGTTTTTCATCTTCACGGCGTGCTCGACAAGGATGCGCTGCGACATGACCGCCTGCTGCGTATCGATAATAGTGATGCGGTCGTACCCGGACATCTGCTTTGCCACATGCGCCGATTCCAGCGTGCCGCTCAGCCCGGAAGAGAGCGAGAGCACGAGCACCTCGTCGCCCGCCTCTTTCGCCTGTTCATACAGGTCGAGATAGCTCTGCGGAGAGGGACGGCTAGTGACCGGCAGCTGCTTGCAAGCGCGCAGTTTTTCGTAAAACCGATCAAAATCGGCCTTTGTATTCATTGGAAATGGGCCGTCTTCAAACGAGGTGACGAGTGGCACAAGGCTTATGCCCAGTTTTTCGGATTCTTCCGCCGTGATATCGCTGGCGGTATCCGTGATGATCCTGATCATTGTTTCTCCTTCCGCCGCAATGCGCGGCGCAGGTTCGTTTGGCTTTGTTCCCAGTATCACCGTATATCTTGCCACAAGATGTTGATTTCGGCAACTGACATTTTTGTCTTTTTGTACAATTTTTACCTGAGAGAGGCCGTTTATGCTGCCCAGCACTGCGCGATCGCGAGCATGCGCATGCCAAGAGCACAATCGCCGATCTGCAAAAGGACGAACGATGTGGAGACCATCTGCAAAAATCCCCAGTGCCAGATGCCTTCCTCATCGGCTCCGGTCAGTGCGGCGAGGTATCGGCTGCGCTCTTTCGCCGCCGAGAGCGGATAGGCCTCGTATTCTTCGGGCCATTCGCGCATGAGCACGCCCAGATCATATTCCCTCTCGTACAAAAGGCCTTCGGCGTCGATCAGCTTGTACTCCCCCGGCCTGTCGGGAACTTCCAGCGCGTTGTTGTTGTGCGCGTCGCCGTGCAGAAGGACAAAACATTCCGGGGCCATGGCCCGTTCGCGCGCGTCGAGGTATTCCATCGCCCGGGCAATGACTCTTTCATCGCAGGGCTTTCCCAATGTGTTCCACGCTTCTGGAATAAAGGCGCGGAACCATGCGATAGAAGCCTCGCCGTCGAGCAGGGCAATGTCACGCGCAGGCATCTGCCATGTTTCGCACAACACGCGGCAGAGGATGCGCATCTGTTCCTGCGGTGAAAAACCGCTGCAGCGCAGAACGCCGCCGAGCCGTTCGAGCAGCACGGCGCGCCTTTGCACATCGAAGGCGTACATTTTCACATATCCGCGGCCGTCTGCCGCACGCAAGATCTGCACAGTGCGCAGAAATTCAGACCCGTCGTCATCTGGCAGATCGATCTTGAGCACATATTGAGCGCCATTGCTGCCTTTGGCCAGCGCAACGAGCGCATGCGAACCGCCGGAGAGCACCTCTCCGACGCAGATATTCCATGCGCTCTCCAACTGAGAAACGAGTTTATCTAATTCCCACAGCCATTTTTGGCCGCGCTCCCCCATTGCTTTCGCACGACCGACAACCTGCGTCGGGAGCAAGTTTGCGATATTTCTGTGCATTATGTGCCTCTCGTTTCGAAAATCTCTTGGCCGATGTGCCAATCTCCTGCCGGAAAAGCCGCCGAAGACGGAACTGTCTGCGGCGGTTTGCGTTTTGTTTACAGCGCTTCGATGGCGGTCTGTTCGACCTTGAGCAGCTGCGCATATTTTGCGATATAGGCGTTGAAGCCTTCGACGTCGGTCTGCTCGGGCGCGAGGGTGGTGCCGGTCACATCGGCAAAGACGTGGGCGTTGAGGTAGGCCTCCAGCGTTTCTCCTTCCGCCTTATTGACCAGATACGCGGCCAGCAGCGCGCTGCCGTATGGGCCGCCTTCGCCCGCGGTCTCCATGCAGGTGACAGGCGCGTTGCACGCGGCGGCCAGATACTTCTGGCCCACAACAGGGGTCTTGAACAGGCCGCCATGGCCGGTAAGGCTGTCGATGGCGACGTGTTCCCCGGCGAGGATATCCATGCCCAGCTTGAGGGTGGACATGGTGGAATAGAGCTGCGCGCGGAAGAAATTGGCCAGAGTGAATTTCGCATCGGGCATGCGCACAACCATGGGGCGGCCGCTGTCCATATGGGTGATGCCCTCGCCCGCCATATAGTTGCAAACGAGCACGCCGCCGCAATCGGCATCGCCTGCGAGAGAGGCTTCGTACAGCTTGGTATAGAGTTCTCCGGTAGAGGGCTGCGCGCCGAAGAGGGCGGCGGTCTCCTTCAGCACGGATACCCATGCGTTGGAATCGTTCGTGCAGTTATTGCAGTGCACCATGGCAACGGGCTTGCCGGTGGGTGTAGTGACCATGTCGATCTCCTCGTACACCTTGCTCAGCGGCTTTTCCAGAACGACCATGGAAAAGATGGAGGTGCCCGCCGAAACATTGCCCGTGCGCGGAGCGACGGCGTTGGTAGCGGTCATGCCCGTGCCGGCATCGCCCTCGGCCGGAGCCATGGGGATGCCCGCAGGCAGCAGGCCGCCGAGCAGCGCAGAGCCTTCTTCGCTCAGGCAGCCGGCGCTTTCGCCCGCAGCCAGAACGCCCGGGAGCAGCTCTTCCGCCGTTTTGGCAACGCCCTTTTCCGCCAGAAGCGCATTGAATTTTGCGAGCATGGCTTTATCATAGCGCATGTTTTCGCTGTCGATAGGGAACATGCCGGAGGCCTCGCCTACGCCGATGGCGTTCACGCCGGTGAGCATGTAGTGCACATAACCGGCCAGAGTGGTGATATGGGCCAGTTTGCCGATATGCTCTTCGCCATTGAGGATCGCCTGATACAGGTGCGCGACAGACCAGCGCTGCGGGATATTGAAATTGAACAGGGCGGTCAGCTCGGCCGCAGCCTGCGCGGTGATGGTGTTCTGCCAGGTGCGGAAGGGAACGAGCAGGTTCCATTCGCTGTCAAAGGCAAGGTAGCCGTGCATCATGGCGGAGACGGCCATCGCGCCGATGTTTTCACGGTTTTCCACGCCGGAGAGAGCGGTCTTCAGGCCGGTCCAGACTTCGGCCATATCATAAGTCCATACGCCGTTTTCGAATTTGCTGGCCCATGTATAATCGCCGGAGGAGACGGGCTTATGTTCTCCGTCGATCGCGACCGCCTTGATGCGGGTCGAGCCCAGTTCCACGCCCAGATACGTCTTTTTTTCAGTACATGCCATTGCAAAAGCGCTCCTTTTCCCGTAAATTGGTCTATAAAGACAGTATACCTTTTGCAAAGAATTCTTGTCAATGGAAATGCGGCTTTGGCGGGCAAGACATCCCAGTAATTTGCTATGCTAAATTTGGGAAATGTACACGAAGTTCATACATTCGCCCCAATCCTATATTATAATAGGAAACAATGAACTATAACCGTAGCGGAAGGAATGGTGATGACATGCCCCAGAAAAAGAGCATTCTGATGGAAAAGCTCAAAGAATCGATGATGTCGGTTCTGCCTGTTGCGGCGATCGTTCTGGTCCTCGGCCTTACGATCGCACCCATCTCCAACAGCGCGATGATGACCTTCATCATCGGCACGATCATCGTTATTCTGGGCATGAGCCTGTTCACGCTGGGCGCAGACATGGCCATGAGCCCGATGGGAGAACGCGTGGGTGTCGCCATGACGAAAACGCGCAATATCAAGCTGATTGTCGTGCTGTGCTTCCTGATCGGCATGATCATCACGATCTCCGAGCCTGATCTGACCGTTTTGGCCACGCAGGTGCCCTCGATCCCGAACATGGTCATCATCATGTCTGTCGCAATCGGCGTCGGCGTGTTTCTGGTGATCGCACTGCTGCGCATCATGCTGGGGATCCGTCTGAGCCATCTGCTAATCGGGTTTTATATTCTGGTGTTCATCTTCGCCTATTTTGCGCCGAACGAGTTTATGGCCGTTGCGTTCGATTCCGGCGGCGTGACGACCGGCCCGATGACGGTTCCGTTCATCATGGCTTTGGGCATCGGTATCGCCTCGATCCGTACCGATAAGCACGCCGAGCACGACTCCT
>JAFQGN010000028.1 GCA_017398245.1 Clostridia bacterium
CGGTCTACCGCCAGTTCCGCGATATCCAGACCTTTATGGACGAGCTTTCCTCTCTTCTGAAGGATCAGGACAGAGGCGCTTGCGACAAGACCTGAGTTTCAGGGCGCTGACATCATTTATTATTACTTATATAAAGGAGAGACGCACATGGCAAACGAACTGATTCTGGCCGTCGATGACGAGGCGAATATCCTGGACCTGCTTTCTTTCAACCTGGAAGCATCCGGTTACCGCGTCGTAACCGCGACCACCGGAGAGGACGCTCTGGTAGTATGCACGCATGAACGCCCTGCCATGGTGCTGCTGGACATCATGCTGCCCGGTATCGACGGCATGGAAGTCTGCCGCCGCCTCAAGGGCACCCCTGCCACCGCCGATATCCCGATCATCATGCTCACCGCCAAGGGCGATGAGGTCGACAAGATCCTCGGCCTTGAGCTGGGCGCGGACGATTATATCACCAAGCCGTTCTCTGTGCGCGAGCTGATCGCCCGAGTGAAGGCGCTGCTGCGCCGCGCTGCCCCGCAGAACGACGAAGAGGGCATCCTGCACGTCGGCAGCCTGACCATCGACGTGGGCAATTACGAAGCCTTCCGCAACGGCGAGAAGCTCTCGCTCACGCTCAAGGAATTCGAACTGCTCAAGCTGCTGGTCATCTCCCGCGGCAAGGTTCTCACCCGTGATTTCCTGCTCGACCGCATCTGGGGCTATGAATTCTACGGCGAGACCCGCACGGTCGACGTGCACATCCGTCATATCCGCCTGAAGCTCGGCCCGGACGCCCACTATATTGAGACCATCCGCGGCGTAGGCTACAAATTCAATGACAGGCAGGAACCCCGCGCTTGATCCGCAGGCTTTCCCTGTCCGCCTTTGCCATAACCCTTGTCTTCCTGCTGTCTGTATACGGCATATGCGCGAGCAGTTCTGTACAGCGCGTCAATCAGGTATTGGAAGACGAGATCCAGAGCATATGCCGCCTGTCCGCCGAAAGGTTGGACAGCGCGGCTTTTCAGTCGGATGAAGCCCGTGCGTTCATGGCCGATTCCGCCTTTACCACCGGCACAGTGTTCCATGTCTTCGCGCCGGACGGCAGCGTGGAATATGCTTCGCGCCTGCAGGCCGACCCGATGACCGAAGCGGAGCTCAAAGCGGTCCTTTCGGGAGAGAGCACTTCCCTCGTACGAAAGCACAATACCTATATGAGCCCGTGGGCCTATGCCTTCACCGTTCTGGATAACGGCAATGTGCTGCGCGTTTCGCGCTCCGCGGAGACGGTCTCCTCCCTTTGGGGCGCAAAAGCTTTCCTCATGCCCGCGCTCGCGGTGGCGATCGCCGGTGCGGTGTGGGTAGCGGTGCTGTATTGCTATCAGCGCATCCGCCTGCCCATGAAGCGCATGACGGAAGTTTTGGAAGACTTTACCGAAGGCAACTTTGACAGCCGCATCCCGCAGGATGTGGCGATCTCGGCCGAAGACACGGCCCACTTCAACGAAGTGATGGGCCGGCTGCAGGACCGCGTATTCCGCCAGAGCACGCGCAACCACGCGCTCAGCGCCGTGATGAACAGCATGCAGACGGGCATGCTGGCGGTGGACAACGAAATGCGCATCCTGATCGTTACGCCGACGGCCAAAAGACTGCTGGGCATCACCGGTTCGCCGGAGAACATGCCCATTTCGCAGGCTTCGCACGATGTGGATCTGGTTCCCATGTTCCAGGAAGCCATGGCGCAGGAGGGCGTGTATACCAATTCTGTCGCTGCGCGCACGGGCGTGGGCCGCGGAAAGCGTCCGCTGAGGCTGTACGTCTCCCCCATGCGGCAGGACGGCAAGCTGGAAGGCGCGGTGGCGATGATCGAAGACGTGACCGAGCTGCGCAGGCTTGAGCAGGTCCGCAACGATTTCGTGGCGAACGTTTCGCACGAGCTCAAGACGCCGCTGACGTCCATTAAGGGCTTTGTGGAAACCTTGCAGGCCGGCGCGATCAACAAGCCGGAAATGGCGCAGAGGTTCCTGAAGATCATCAATCTGGAAACCGACCGCCTGACAAGGCTGATCAACGACATTCTGTCCATCTCCAAGCTGGAATCGGGCGACGAAAACCTGCCCAAGGAGCGCATGGAGCTGCGGCACGCGGCCAGCGATATCTGCGAAATGCTGCGCCTGCACGCCTCGCAGAAGGACGTTACTATCAACATGAACGCAGGCAACGAAGCCTGCTATGTGCTGGGTAACCCGGACCGCATCCGCCAGATGCTGATCAACCTGATCGAAAACGCGATCAAGTACAACAAGGACGGCGGACAGGTGCACGTTTCGGTGTACGCCTCGGGCGACACGGTGAACTTCACCTGCGCGGACACGGGCATCGGCATTCCGGAGGAGCATATCCCCCGCCTGTTCGAGCGGTTCTACCGCGTGGACAAGGGCCGCAGCCGCAAGATGGGCGGCACGGGCCTGGGTCTTGCGATCGTCAAGCACATCGTCAATTCGCTCGGCGGTATGATCGAGGTGCAGTCCAAGTTCGGCGAAGGTACGGAATTCCTGGTGACGCTGCCGCGCGTGGAAGCGGATACGCAGGAAGAGACTTCGGTGAACGACGACCCGTTCGATTTTGAAGACGCTATCGCAAACCGCTGAGGCGATATACCATTTGTTAAGAAGCAGCCGTCGACCGGACCGTTCCCCCGCGCCGACGGCTGTTTTTATGAAGTAAGGAGGACAAAAATTATGCAGTACCGTGTATTCCCGAAAATCAATGCGAAATCCTCTGTTCTGGGCTTTGGCTGCATGCGCCTGCCGGTGCAGGACACCGAAAATCATCCGATCGACCGCCCCGAGGCGATCACCATGCTGCGCTACGCCATCGACAACGGCCTGACCTATGTGGACACCGCATACGGCTATCACAACGAGGAGAGCGAAGTTGTGGTCGGCCTTGCGCTGCAGGACGGCTACCGCGAAAAGGTGAACCTGGCCACCAAGCTGCCGCTGTGGAAGGTGGAGACCTATGAGGATATGGAAAAGCTGCTGGATACCCAGCTGGGCCGCCTGCAGACCGACCATGTGGACTTCTATCTGCTGCATGCGTGCAACCGCAATTCCTTTGCCAAGGTGAAGGAACTGGGCGCGTTCAAGTTCCTGGAAGATATGAAGTCCAAGGGCAAGATCAAGTACGCCGGCTTCTCCTTCCACGACGACGCCGATTGCTTCCGCGAGATCATCGACAGCTACGATTGGGATTTCTGCCAGGTGCAGATGAACGTACTGGATGAGTTCAACCAGGCCACCATGGACGGCGTGCGCTATGCCGCTTCCAAGAACATCGGCCTGATCGTGATGGAGCCCCTGCGCGGCGGCGCGCTGACTGTGCGCATGCCCGAGGAGATCAAGGAAGTGTACAAAAAGAGCGCGTATGAGCGCACCGAAGCCGAATGGGCGTTCCGCTGGGTGTATGACAAGCCCGAGTTCATCGTCATCCTGTCCGGCATGTCCACATGGGATCAGGTCAAGGAAAACATGGCCATCTTCGACAAGGCCGAGGCCAACTGCCTGAAGGACGACGAGAAGGAGACTCTGACCAACATCCGTAAGGCGTACGAAGCCCGCATCCGCGTGGGCTGCACCGGCTGCGAATACTGCGTTGCCGGCTGCCCGGCCGAGATCAAGATCCCCGAGATCTTCCGTCCGTACGACAACGCCGCCATGTTCGATACTCTCCCCCGCTTCTATGAGAACTATCGCAAGAACATCGGCGAGAACAAGTGCCTGCAGTGCGGCGCGTGCGAGGCTTCCTGCCCGCAGAAGATCGAGATCCGCAAGTGGCTCGAGATCATCGATAACGAAGCCAAGGCGTAACGAGAGAAGTTCATATTTTGCGGGAACCCCCTTTCTTTCGAAAAAGAAAGGGGGTTCTCGCGCTCTTCCCCAAAGAAATCTTGAACAGCTTTCCTGCTTCATAGGCACATTATAAAAAAGCCGTCAAAGGATAGCACATCATCCTTCGATAGCTTTCTTTATTGGATCGAGAGTTATCTCCAAAATAATGATTTCTTTGGGGTGGGTTTGGGAGGGGAGTTTCTTTTTCAAAAGAAACTCCCCTCCCAAGATTTGCCTGCGGCCTCAGCGGCCGGTGTAGATAAAGCCGTCCTTTTGCTGCGCGTTGAAATACGCCTTGAGCAACTGGAAGAATTCCGAATTGGAGGAAGTTTTTTGGAGCATGCCCAGCAGCTGTTCGACTGCATCCTGATTGGAGCCGCCGGAGAGCATGCGGCGCACGATGAGCGCGCCTTCGGCTTCTTCCGGCGTGAGGAGCAGGTCGTCCCGGCGCGTGCCGGACTTGTTCATTTCGATAGCCGGGAAGATGCGCTTTTCGCTCAGGCGGCGATCGAGATGGATCTCGCTGTTGCCGGTGCCTTTGAATTCCTCAAAAATGACATCGTCCATGCGGCTGCCGGTTTCGACGAGCGCGGTGGCGATGATGGTGAGGCTGCCGCCGTTTTCGATATTGCGCGCAGCGCCGAAAAAGCGTTTGGGCTTATGCAGCGCGCCCGGATCCATACCGCCGGAGAGCGTGCGGCCCGTGGGCGGGATGACGAGGTTATAGGCGCGGGCAAGGCGCGTGATGGAATCGAGCAGGATGACCACGTCTTTGCCCTGCTCAACAAGGCGCTGCGCGCGCTCGAGCACCATTTCCGCCACGCGGGTGTGGTTTTCCGGGACTTCATCGAAGGTTGAATAGACGACGTCGCCCTTGATGGAACGCTGCATGTCCGTCACTTCTTCGGGGCGCTCATCGATGAGCAGAACGATCAGTTCTATATCGGGCTCATTTTCCGTGATGGCATTGGCGATCTTTTTGAGCAGGACCGTTTTGCCGGCCTTGGGCTGCGAGACAATGAGCGCGCGCTGGCCGCGGCCGATGGGCGAGAGCATGTCGATCACGCGCAGGGCCATATCTCCCCCGCTCTCCAGGCGGATGCGCTTTTGCGGGTAGATGGGCGTGAGGTCCTCAAAGCGCGGACGGCCGATGGCCCTGGCGGGTGACTGGCCGTTGATGGAATCGATAAACAGAAGGCCGGTGTAGCGATCGCCTTCGCGCTGCGGGCGCACCCTGCCATATACCAAATCGCCCACGCGCAGGTCAAAACGGCGGATCTGCGCGGCGGAGACATACACATCCTTAGTGCCCTGTTGGTAGTTTTCGGCGCGCAGAAAGCCGTAGCCATCGGGCATGGGCTCGAGCACGCCTCCGCCCTGTGCGCAGTCTCCTGCGGCGAGGAGATCGCTCACGGCTTGGGTGACTTCGGCGGGATCCTGTACGAAATGCTCGCGACGGGCGTAGCGGGGCTGCTCGGTGCGGGGATCGGTGTCCGGCGAAAGAGACTCCCGGCGAGGGTAGTGCGGCTGGTCGGCGCGGGGATCGGTGTCCGGCGAAAGAGACTCCCGGCGAGGGTAGCGCGGCTGCTCGGCGCGGGGATCGGCGTCCGGCGAAAGAGACTCCCGGCGAGGGTAGCGCGACTGGTCGGCGCGGGGATCGGCATCCGACGCGAAGGATTCCCGTCGAGGGGAGCGCGGCTGCTCCGCGCGGGGATCGGCATCCAGCGAGGCGGATTCCCGGCGGAGGTAGCGCGGCTGCTCGGTGCGGGGATCGGCATCCGACGCGAAGGATTCCCGGCGAGGGGAGCGCGGCTGGTCGGCGCGGGGATCGGCGTCCGGCGAGGCGGGTTCCCGGCGGAGGTAGCGCGGCTGCTCGGCGCGGGGATCGGCTGCGCGGAACGGGGATCCGTATGCGCGGGCTGGTCTGTTTGCATTTCGTTCCTGCAGATCGGCTGTTTTCGGTGCGTCGCCCGAATTCTGCACAGCGGGTACGCGCCGTTCGTGCATATACGGCTTGTTGCCGGAGGGCATGCTGTTTGCCGCTCTCTGCGGGATCCCAGACGACTCGGCGCGAGGCTGGGATGCGCGCGCCGGTCGAATGTTATCCACAGGCTGCACAGGAGAGTTATCCACAGATGCGGGCGCGGTTTTGATCGCCGGATGCGCAGGAGAGTTATCCACAGGCTGGTTCTGTAGGTTATCCACAGGATGAGAAGGCGTATCCGCTGCCGGTTCCGCAGTCGTGTTGATCGCTTCGACCGGCGAGGATTTCCGCTCGCGCTCTGTGGCGGCAGGTTTTGCACTGACCGCCTTTGGAGGGCGACCACGGCGCCTGACCGGCGCAGGCTGCGAACCATCGGCAGAGGTAGCGGGAACAGGCGCGGTCTCCTGTACAGAAGGGCTGCCGGTCAATCCTCCGTCGGTTTCTGCGGCGCGCTTTTCGCGCAGCTTCTGCTCGGCGGAGAGCTGGGCTGCGGCCTGCTGCTTTGCAAGCTCTGCCGCGCGCTCGTTTTCCACCTGCAGCAGGAGCTCGACGATCTTCGCCTTGGGCGCGCCTGCGGGGATCTTGATTTTTTCTTCTTTCGCCAGAGCGCGCAGCTGCGCTACGGTCTTTGCATGCAGAAGTCGATAATCCATTTACTTACCTTACCTTTCGGGAATGGGCGTTATTTACCGCTGCGCTTTACGCCGAAGCAGACGTCTCGCGTGACGGCCTGTTCGACCCAATGCGCGAGGCCTTCGTACACATCACCCTGCATCGGCTCAAAACCGGCTTTGGCAAGCTGATCGAGCACGGTTCGGCGCGGGAGCGTGTTCGTATTGAACGAAAGGGCGATGCAGCCGCCGGGCGCGAGCGCGGCCTTGCA
>JAFQGN010000231.1 GCA_017398245.1 Clostridia bacterium
CCCCCCCCCCCCCCGTTCCCGAAAAACGTCACTCGCCCAGCAGCGCCTGCCGGTTGGTCACATAGGCGATGTCCTCGCGCCCGGCCATCATCTTGAGGAACTCCTCGAACCTGTCCCAGGTGTTTTCGATATCGAACTCATACGCATGGCCCCACACGTAATACACGCGCGGCTCGTCCGTCTTGAGATTGAGGAACTCCTCGCCCATTTCGAACATTTTGTCCCATTCGCGGTGATGATACACGCTGGGCTTGTACTCGTACAGGTTTTCCTGCGGCAGGAAATCGTGCGCGGAGACCGTGGTGCGCGCGTAGCGGATGCCCGTGTGCTTGCGGATCAGCTCGCTCACCCGGTGGTCAAAATTCACGCCGCCGCCCGGATACGCCATGCCGACGACCTCGTATCCCACCAGCTTGCTCAGGGCGATGCGGTCTTCCTCCACCTGGCGGATGACCTCTTCGTCCGTCTGTTCCGGTAGCATGGGATGGGTCAGCGTATGCGCGGCGACCTCGTGCCCGCGGTAGATCTTTTCGATCTCGCACGCGCGCGGCTTGACGTGCGCCACGGTCACGTCCTCGCGCACGAGGGAATTCGCCGTGCCCAGAAAGCCGCTGTTGAGGTTGAACGTGCCCTTCATGCCGTATTTGTTGAAGAGGGCGATCAGGCGCTGGTCCTGCGTCACCGCGTCGTCATAGCTGAAAGTGAGAGCTTTGGTCTTTCCGTCAAACATAAGTCCCGCCTCCTGTTTATTTGTCAGAATACGAATGCCGCCGCCAGCAGCAGCACGGCAAGAAATGCGAAATTCCACGCAAGGAACACGGCCATATAGCGGCCGGGCTGCGCGCCTGCGCTGCGGGCATACAGCCGGTACGAGATCAGGCTTGCCAGAGACGCCACCGGCGTTCCCAGCCCGCCTATGTTCACGCCCAGCAACAGCGCCTGCCAGTTTTCCGTAAAGGAGGAAAGCAGCACCGCCGCAGGCACATTGCTGATCACCTGCGAGACCAGTGCGCCGAACGCCAGCTCACGCCCGGCCATGCTGCCGCCGATAAACGCGCGCACGGCCTCGCTCGCGGCCAGATTTCCGGCCAGAATGAAAAAGAACACGAACGTGAGCAGCAAAGAATAGTCCACCTGCTTTACCGCCTCGCGGTCAAACACGAGACACGCAGCCGCAACGGCAGCGAATGCGCACCATACCGGCAGAACATCCAGCACGGTGAGCAGGCACAGCGCAAACAGCCCGCCGTGCAGCGCAAGCCGCTTTGTTTTCAGCGGTTCGGCCTTTGCCGCTGCCGATACCGATCCCTCCGAGCGGATAGCGCCGCACCCCAGCAGCACCAGCACAAGGCTCAGCCCGGCCCAGGGGAGGATCGTTTTTTCAAACTCGGCAAAGCTCGGGCCGAAGGAGGAATATAGGTACAAATTCTGCGGGTTGCCGATGGGAGTGGCCATGGAACCGAGGTTCGCTGCGATGGTCATGAACACCACGGTGGAGATCACGCAGCCCGGCCCCGCCGCGCCCAGCACCGCAAAACACAGCGGCACGAAGGTGATCAGAGCCACATCGTTCGTCACCAGCATCGCGGAGAAAAAGCACAGCGCCACCAGCAGCACGGCCAGCCCGCGCGCGCCCTGCGCGCGCCGAAGCAGCGCGCCGCTCACTCTGTTCCAGAAACCGCTGCCTTTCAGCCCGGCCACTACGGCCATCAGGCTGAACAGCAGCATCAGCACGTTCCAGTCGATATAGCCGAGGTACCCGGCCGTAGGCGGCGTGACCAGCATCGAAAGCAGCGCCGCCAGCGCGCTCACGCACAATACCACTTCGCCCTTTATGAACCGCACGATCTTTGCAAGCATATCGTTCCATATCCTTTTGCGTCATATTATAGGTAAGTATACTGCAACAGCCTCCCCTTCGGCAACGCATTTTTCGTTAGCCCGCGCCGCTTTTGCGCAAAAAGATTCCATCTTGCCAAATTGCGCGCCATAGAGCATAATGGTAGCAGAAGAAAGGGGAGAGGGACATGCCCAAAACCACCGAATATATCATGAAATCCAATTCTGACGGCCTGCGCGTCTCCGTTTTGTGTATCGAGCCCGATACCGCGCCCAAGGCAGTTTTGCAAATGGCCCACGGTATGGCCGAGCATAAGGAACGCTATATCGGGCTGATGGAATACCTCGCCTCGCGTGGCTATGTCTGCGTCATGAACGACCACCGCGGCCACGGGAAATCCATCTGCTTTGCCGAAGACCTCGGCTATTTCGGAAAAGTCGGCGCGAAATACATCGTGGACGACCTGCACCAGATCACGCTCGATCTGCGCGCGAAGTACCCCGGCCTTCCGCTGTTCCTGTACGGCCACAGCATGGGCTCGCTCGTCGTGCGCGTGTACCGCTCTATTTACGAACAGGATATCGACGGCCTCATCGTGTGCGGAAGCCCGGGCAGAAACGAAAAGGCCAAAACGCTTTCCAAAGTTCTGCACGCCTTTATGACCATCCACGGCGCGCATACCCGCAGCGGCCTTGTGGAAAGGCTGACCGCCGTCTCCAACAAGCGCTTTGAGCACGAGGGCTCGTCCTTTGCATGGCTCAATTCCGATCCGCTGGAAGTCCAAAAGTACGAGGACGACCCCATGTGTGGCTATCGCTTCACCCTTAACGGCTACCACGCGCTGGCCAAGCTGCTCGCCGGGGCCTACATGCCCATGAAGACGGCAAAGC
Source organism: Clostridia bacterium (assembly GCA_017398245.1). The sequence continues at coordinate 2,731 of JAFQGN010000231.1, forward strand.
CTGATATGCCGATCCATTTCCTCGCCGGCGCGGACGACCCCTGCCTGCCCGACGAGGCCGGCTTCATGGACGCCGTCGAGCAGATGAAAAAGAACGGCTGCCGCCGCGTGACGCATAAGCTCTATCCCGGCATGCGCCACGAGATCCACCTTGAGCGCAACAGGCAGCAGGTCTGGCAGGATCTGGGCGATGTGATGGACGGCTGGCTGGTCTGAGCGATATGGTTCGGAGTCGCTTCCTCCGAAAGGGGCGGCCCTGCAACGCGCAGCGCACCCGTGGCCGCTTCTCTGGGGGATAGGGCGGCGCTCAAATGACCAGTGCTTCCGACTGCGGCTGCGACCGGCGGACTGCTTTTTCGGGGAGAGGGCGGCTTTGTGACGAGTAGTTCAAACGGTTGCGAGCATAACGGATCGGTCGCTTTTTCCCGGAGAGAGAGGCTGCGAAAAAAAGTTTTGGATTTTTTGAAAAAAGGTGTTGACAAATCGGCCCGGCTGTCATATAATATCATTCGTCAGCCGGGCAGCAACGCTTGAGCGACACAACAGCATACTGCCGAATGGTGTAACGGTAACACTAACGACTCTGACTCGTTCATTCTAGGTTCGAATCCTAGTTCGGCAGCCATATGCCTCCATAGTCAAGAGGCCTAAGACGTCGCCCTCTCACGGCGAAAACTGGGGTTCGAATCCCCATGGAGGTGCCAAATCCGAATGCAAGAGCATTCGGGTTTTTTATTTTTACCCGAAAAACGCGATGCTCTGATCATAAGCGCGTGGGAAAAACCAGCGGATTTCCGAAAAGCGAAAGCAGATCTTTCCCTGTCTCCCGGAGAACCGGCCCACGCCGGCGGGCAATGCTGACAAACAATAGCTTCCGCCGAAACACACATGATTCCCGCGTATTCATAGCACATGGACGGACCAAACGGTACGTTTGGCCGGCCTCTTCTTTTTACGGAAAAACATCATTGCCCAATAGATGGGATTCCAAAGGGCTGAAAGTCCATTTGCAGGGAACCTGAGACTCTGACCCCGGCGTGCTCTCACAGGCTGGCCCACACGGTACGTGTAGCCAGCCTGTTTCTTTCTGCCGAGAGGATTCATATACCCATATTGAGGATTCTTAAGGGAATCATTCCCTTAAGCGGGGTGTGGGGCAGAGCCCCACCATCTCCTTCTGCGCAAAGATGCGCTTGTTTTGCATCGGAATATTCATTATAATAGAAATGATGCAATACCGCGGGGCAAACCCGCTTGAAACGGAAAGAGGGAGAAACATGATCCGCTATAACGAGAAGGAACAGGTTTTCCACATCTCCACAAAGAATACCAGCTACATCATCGGCATCCATAAGAACGCCTACCCCGTGCACCTGCACTGGGGCAAGAGGGTCTATGGCGACGAAGCTATCTGGTCTCTCGAGGCGCCCTATCGCCGCGCCAAGCGCCTGCTCACGCCCGAGCCGGGCACCGAGCTGTTCACCATGGAATATCTGCCCATGGAGTACCCCTCCTACGGCACCAGCGATTTCCGCCCCTGCGCCTATCAGGTGCGCGATGAAAACGGCGACCGCATCTCCGACGCCCGCTATACCGGCTATGAGATCGTCCGCGGCTCCATGAGCATCCCGGGCCTTCCGGCGTGCTATGCCGTGGAAGAGGGCGAGGCAGAAACTCTCATCCTCAACCTGCACGACGACGTTCTGAACTTTGATGTAAAGCTCTATTACACCGCCTTTGAAAACCACGACGCCATCACCCGCCATACCGAATTCGTGTACCATGGCGAGGGCAAGCTGTATCTGGAAAACGCGCTGTCCGTCTCCATCGACCGCCAGCAGGGCTATGACGAGATGATCGTTTTGCACGGCACGGCCCTGCGCGAAAAGCATATGTCCCGCCGCCCTGTCGGCAACGGCATCACCTCTGTGGAAAGCCTGCGCGGCATCTCCTCCCACCAGCAGAGCCCCTTCGCGGCCATGGTCGACAAAAAGACCACCGAGCATACCGGCAACGCCTGGGGCGTGACCCTTGTCTACTCCGGCAATTTCATCGTTCGCTGCGACAGCGACTGCTATGCCGCCGCCCGCCTGCAGGCCGGTATCCACCCGGATACCTTCACCTGGGAGCTCAAGCAGGGCGATTCCTTCCACACCCCGGAAGCCATCCTCGTCTATTCCCACGAAGGCCTCAACGGCATGTCCCAGCGCTTCCATAAGCTCTTCCTCGAGCGCCTCGCCCGCGGCAACTGGAAAAATGAGGAGCGCCCGGTGCTTTTGAACACCTGGGAAGCCTGCTATTTCGATTTCACGCACGATAAGGTCGTGGATCTTGCCAAGGCTGCCAAGAAGGCCGGCATGGAGCTGCTCGTCATGGACGACGGCTGGTTCGGCCATCGCAATTCCGCCAATTCTTCCCTTGGCGATTGGTATGTGAACATGAACAAGCTGCCCAAGGGCCTCAAGGGCCTTGCGGACGAAGTGAATGCCGAGGGCCTGAAGCTGGGCATCTGGTTCGAGCCGGAGATGATCTCGCCCGATTCCGACCTGTACCGCGCGCATCCCGATTGGTGCATCCATGTCGACAACCGCGTGCGCACCACCTGGCGCGATCAGCTCTATCTCGATCTCGCGCGCGATGAAGTGGCCGATTACGTCATCGAAAGCCTGACCAACGTGCTCTCCAGCGCCAATATAGAATATGTGAAGTGGGACAACAACCGCCGCATCACCGAGCCCGGCAGCGCCTCCCTTCCCGCCGAGCGCAAGGGCGAGCTGTTCCACCGCTATGTGCTCAACCTCTATCGCATTCTGGAGACCGTCACCTCCCGCTTCCCGAATGTGCTGTTTGAAAACTGCGCTTCCGGCGGCGCGCGCTTCGATGCGGGCATGATGTACTATTTCTCTCAGACATGGGCCAGCGACAATACCGACGCTACCTCCCGCTTGAAGATCCAGTACGGCACCTCCATGCTCATGCCGCCGCTGTGGATCACTTCCCATATCTCCGCTTCCCCGAACCACCAGCTCGATCGCGAAACGCCCCTGCGCTTCCGCGAGAACGTGTGCATGCCGTTCAACAAGGGCTACGAACTGAACCTGCTCCAGCTGCCCGATGAGGAGCTGCAGCTGATGGCCGAGGAGAACGAGCGCTATCGCGCCATCCGCCGCCTCGTCCAGTTCGGCACCTTCACCCGCCTCGAATCTCCCTTTGAGGGCGATTACACCGCCTGGCAGACCTCTATGGGCAACGAGACCATGGTGTGGTTCTATAAGCCCTATGTCGAGGCGGAAGAGGCCTATATCCGCGTCTATCCCGTCGGTCTTGAGGAAGAGGCGACGTACCTTGATAAGACCACCGGCAAGGTCTATAACGGCGCGATGATCATGAACATGGGCCTGACTATCGATTGGGCCAACGGCGATCATTTCTCTCAGGTCTGGCATCTGGTCAAGCAGTAAGCCGACGATAGGATTGAAGTATTGCGAGAAACCCCTTTCTTCCGGAGAAGAAAGGGGTTTCTCGCGCTCTTCCCTAAAGAAGCCGATTGGGAGAATGGCGTTCTGGCTGGTTGCTTATCTTTATTGGATAGAATAATATCCCCTGAACAGAGGGATCCAAGGGGAATCATTCCCCTTGGCAGG
>JAFQGN010000232.1 GCA_017398245.1 Clostridia bacterium
CCGACGCTGATCGCTTTGACAGCACGGCTTGGGATGCGTTCGCATAGCTGCATGGCTGCTGTCGGCATGATGCACAGAACGAGCATGGTCGTGGAGGAAGGATAGGAGACTTCAAGCCTGCCTTCGATCAGCACCGGCCGATAATTGATGATGTTGCGTTCGAAAAACAGGTAGACGGCTGCGACTGCGATGTAAAAACAACCCAGCAGAAGGAGACTGCCGTCCACGCGCCGTAAGCTTTTTCTCATGATCCATTGCTTCAGACCGAGCAGTGCAAACCCGGCCGCAAAGCCGAATGGGATCACGCTGAGCAGATCGGTGAGACGATACAGTTCCATATTCGTGCCGAGATACTTGCGCGCGGCAGAGTTTATCGCTGCAAGGCCGACGCTCGTTTCCTGCGGGCCGATCGGCTGCACATCCACTGTGCGCAGCGCGGCCGTCCACAGCAGGAACGCCGCCGTCAAACAGAGCGAAAGAGAAAACAACTTCCATCCTTTTTGCATTGTCTTGCCTCCTGTACATGGTATCGGGTGTTCGCCCGGGAAAAATGTACAGGAAGCGCGGAGCATGCGCAAGAAAAAGGCCGTCGCATCGGCGATACTTTGCGTATCAGCGCCGTTTTGCGGCCGAATGGGCCTTTGCGATCAGCAATGCGAGCGAAAGGATCGCGGCATAGGGCTGCCGCCCGAGGATGAACATGAACAGAGCTCCGATATGGAACAATGCCGAAAGTGCGAAATCGATCTGCATGGGATGCGCGCCGCGGAGAAAGCGCCGGCAGAGCATGGATATGCCGTGCACAACACAGAGGCCGGTGCAGGCAATGTAGATTGCGCGCATGTGGGGAGATGCGTCCGTCAGGCGGAACAGCGGAACGGAATGCATGGTCCCGTTTATATCCTGGCCGAAAACCGGAAGGAACAAAAAGAGGATCGAGGCGATATCCAGCCATGCAAGCAGGCTGCCTGTGCGCTGCGGTTCTTCTTCCTGTTCGGGAGGCGGCATTTCTTCGCCGTTGAGCAGCTCATCGATCGTCACCCGGTAGAATTTTGCGATCGCCCGGAGAGATTCGATATTGGGATAGCCCCTGCCCGATTCCCATTTGGAAACCGCTGCGCGCGAAACATACAGGGAATCGGCCAGCTGTTCCTGCGTGATCCCCCTCTGCTTTCTCAGCTTTTGCAGTTTTTCGCTCAGTTCCATCGCAAACGTCCTTTTCAGAATGAATCTGCCTCATTATAGCATTGCGGATATCCGCATGCAAGAACAAGCCCGGCCGCTTGAAGCGACCGGGCTTGTGTGTGGTTATTTTGCTTTATTCAGCGATCAGGCCGTTCACCAGCTCAACAACGGCGGCGTGCACGTTCTTGGCGGTGTTCATGCTGGTCTCGGTGGCGATGGCAGCAGCGGCTTCGTTATTCTCGGCAGCGGCAATTTCCAGCTTCATCGCTTCGAGAGAATCGTAGCAGTCGGACTGCAGCTTGGCCAGAGTGGCTTCGACGTTCAGGATCTCTTCCTCGGTGGCGCTGGTGCGGCACAGGTTGGACAGAGCGTCAAAGGTCCAGTAGTAGGAATCGGCCCAGTTTTCCGGGAAGGACTTGAAGCCTTCGACGGTCACGCGCTCGCCGGCCTCGTTGCGGATGCGGGCGGTGGTGGGATAGTATACGCCTTCGGTCGGCTCTTCCTGAGAGAAGGTGGCCGGCAGGGTGCTCAGCTGATAGGCTTCATAGGTGTCGGTGGTCAGCATCGGGAAATAGGGAACGAACACGTTGTAGCAGCCGTCGTCCATGGCGACCCATTCGATGGTGTCCACAACATCGTCCTGCTTGTAGGTCTGGAAGATGTGGATCTCCAGGTTGCTGGTGGAGCCGATGCCGTCGATGTCATAGTAGCCGACCATGTCTTCGATGGAGAAGGTGCGGTCGAGCACGATATTGGTGTACATGGGAACGATGTTGCCTTCGGCGTCCACGTTGGAGATGGAATAATCGGCGAAGGTGGGTTCAGCGGAAGCTTCGGCGTTGAAATGCGCCATGGCGCTGATCATGCGGCCGTTGGCGACCTGGTCGCCATTGTAGGAAGCCACGTAATCGATGGTGTTGGCCTCTTCGTCGCCCACATAGGTGCCGGCGGCCTTGGCCACTTCGATCAGGTTGGCGGAAGCAACGACGTTTTCGGTATCGTCCAGGTCGATCAGGCCGATGACGGACTGGTTCGGCACGGCGAAGGCCATATCAGCGGTCAGCTTCACGGCGATGTAGGCGGTGCCGGTGGTATTTTCGATGTACCAGGTCTCGTTGTGGTCGGCAATGAAGATGCCGGAGCCGCCCTGGCAGCCAACTTCGTCATAAATGGAGGTGAGCAGGTCGAGCGCTTCCTTAGCGGTGGCGCATTCGCTCAGCAGCACGGTCGGGATCTCGGCCTCTTCGATGCCGGTCTCATAGTTCTTGGGGTCGGCCTCGGCCACGGCGTCAGAGCTGCCCAGAGTTTCGGTAGCGGAGACGCTCAGGCCCATTTCGTTGGTGCCGCCGGCCTCATAGGGGGTGTGCTTGTGGTTGCCGCCGCAATCGGGGCAATAGTTTTCAACAGCAGCGCCGTTGTCATCGGAGAAAGCGGTGTAGGAATAGCTGTCCTTGGTGAAGGTGTAGGTGAAGCCGTAGCAGCCTTCGTACACTTCGCCAGCCTTGTGATTGCCGGCCGGGCTGAAGTAGAACAGCTTGTTATAGCTGTTGGAGATGTCTTCGGAACGGGCAAACATGGTGGAGCCGTCCACAGTCAGGTTGGAACCGACATAAATAGCGGTGCAGGCCATGCCGCCCACGGAGGACAGGCACAGAACCAGAGCAAGAACCAGAGCGACCAGAGCTTTTTTCATTGTTGTTTCGCATCCTTTCTGGAAATGACATGGGCAATTATACTGCATATTCCTGCATGTGTCAAGCATATTTATGCAGAAATGTGCGAATAAAATGCATAAATGCGGAATATTCATGAAAATTTCGTATGCGCCTGCAATTTTGTTGAAATGCTGCCGTGCACATGCTATACTGCAGGTAGGGTTTGACTACCTGCGGAAGGGGCGAGAGAAAATGCGGAAATGGTTGGGCGCGGCTATTGGCCTGCTGTGCGCATGCGCGGCGATGGGGCTGTGCATCGCGCTGGTGCGCAGCCTTAGGCCGATAGCAGAGGCGCTTGCACCGCTCATCGGAGAGAAAACAGCCGGGCAGATCGCGGCGATCCTTGGGCAGCTGCGTACGGCGCAGGTCATGCCGCCTGCAGCAGGCGCGTTGTGTGCGGGCGCGCTGCTGGGCTTTGGCCTTTTGCGCGGAAGGGGCATGGTCTGGAAGGCGATCGCGCTTTCCCTGCTGCTTACGCTGCCTTGTATCTGGTTTGCGGATGTGAACGGAATCCGCTTTGCGGCCGCGGCGCAGATCGTGCTGAATATGCTGCGCGCAGGAATGCTATGATTGAGGAGGATTTGGAAAATGCGTGTGTTCAGAAACGCGCTGGCACTGGCGCTGGCGCTTTGCATCCCGGTGTGCGGAAACGCTGTATATAATAAGGAAGAAACTGCCGCAGAAACATGGCGGTTTGGCTTTGGCAAGGCGGAAATCGAGCTGCCGGAGGAGAGCGGTCAGCCGCTGTACATTTCCGGCTATAATCAGGGCTGGGAGATCGACGGAGTGATCGACCTGTGTCAGGCGCGCGCGGCGTATATGGATTGCGGCGGCGAAGGCGTGCTGCTGATCGGCATCGACTGCATCGCGCTGGACAGCGGCACGGTGCGCTCGATCCGCGAGCGGCTCTCTGATATTGAGAATTGCGCCATCAATGTGTACGCTACCCACACCCATGCCGGGCCGGATACGCTTGGTCTTTGGGGCCCGGCGGGCGTGAACGGGAAAAACGATGCCTATATGGCAAACCTGATCGACGCGGCGGAACAGGCCGCGCGGCAGGCAGTTTCGAACAAAAAGACGGGCGCGCTGCACTTTGGCAAGGTCCTCACGCAGAACATGCTGCGCGATTCGCGCTATCCCGAAGTCGCCGACGAAAACCTGTATCAGCTGCATTTTTCGGCGGAAGACGGCTCGGCGGGCCTGCGCATGCTGTTTTACTGCGCGCATGCCGAATCTCTGCGCGGAAGCAACCGCCTCGTCAGCCGGGATTATGCCGGCCTTCTGTGCGATCAGGTGCAAAACAGCAC
>JAFQGN010000233.1 GCA_017398245.1 Clostridia bacterium
CGCTTGGCAACGTAATCGGCAAAGGAGCCGGTGTACACGCGCACCTCGCCGCTGCGGCGCACTTCGAAGATGGAGTGGGCGATCTTGTCCAGGAAATAGCGGTCGTGCGATACGGCGATGACCGCGCCCGGGAAGGTGACCAGGTATTCTTCAAGAATGGTCAGCGTTTCGATGTCCAGGTCGTTGGTAGGCTCGTCGAGCAGGAGCACATTCGGCGCGGACATGAGTATGCCCAGCAGGTATAGCCTGCGCTTTTCGCCGCCGGACAGCCGGCCGATCTCGTTGTAATGCACGTGCGAGGGGAACAGGAACTTTTCCAGCATCTGCGAGGCGGTCACAACGCCTTCGCGCGTGTGCAAGGTGGGCGAAATGTTGTTGATGTATTCGATCACCTTGTCGCGCGGGTCCAGCGCCTCATTTTCCTGCCGGAAATAGCCGATGCGGACGGTCGCGCCCGTCTCCACTTCGCCGCCGTCCGGCGCGATCAGGCCGGAGATCATGTTCAGCAAGGTGGATTTGCCCGCGCCGTTGCGCCCCACGATGCCGATGCGGTCATCGCGCAAAAGCGTGTAGGAGAAGCCGTCGATCACCCTGCGCCCGTCGTATATCTTGGAAATGCCCTTCATTTCCAGCGTTTTTTTGCCAAGACGGCTCGCGCCGGCGGAAATTTCCACGCTGGCGTTGAGTTCGGGAGCGTCCTGCTCAAGCAGGGCCTCGTAGCGGTGGATGCGCTCCTGCGATTTGGTGGTGCGCGCCTGCGCGCCGCGCATGATCCACTGGTATTCGCGCCGCAGGATGGACTGCCGCTTGCGTTCGCTGGCCTGCGCTGATTCGATGCGCTGCGCGCGCAGCTCCAGATAGCGCGAATAGTTTGCCTCGTACAGGTAGAGCTTGCCGAAGGAGACCTCGGCGATGGTGTTCACAACGCGGTCGAGGAAGTAGCGGTCGTGCGTGACCATGATGATCGCGCCCGTGTAGCGGCGCAGCTGGCCCTCCAGCCAGTCGATCATGTCGGTATCGAGGTGGTTGGTCGGCTCGTCGAGGATGAGCACGTCTGCCGGGCGGATGAAGGCCGCGGCGAGAGCCACGCGCTTTCTTTGTCCGCCGGAAAGCGCGGCGACATCGCGGTCAAATTCCGCAACGCCAAGGCGCGTGAGCATGGTCTTGGCCTCGTATTCGTGCGCGTCGCGGAAATCGGCCGGGCAGTTGGCCAGCACCTGCTCGAGCACGGTGCGGCCCGGCACCATATCGGACGTCTGCGGAAGGTAGGAGACCTGCACGCCCGGGAATACGGTCACGCTGCCGCTGTCAGGCTCTTCGGCCCCGGCAAGGATCTTGAGCAAGGTGGATTTGCCCGTGCCGTTCACGCCAATCAGGCCGATGCGGCTCTCGTGCGTGATGTGCAGGGTCACGTCATCCAGCACCTGCCGGTCGCCGAAGTTTTTGTTTATGTTTTCTGCGGAAATGCGCATGGTACACTCTCCTTTGGTTCGATAACGTATAGTATACCACAGTTGCGTTAAGGCGGCGGGTGGAAATATGCGCGCTTGTGTGCTATAATGCGCATATTGCAGGAAAAGGGGCAATGCGGGCGAAGTTTTCATGGCTGCGGCGGAGATGCGCGTTGCTTAAACGGCCTTAAACGGCGCTTTTTGGCGCGAAAATGCAGAAAAATGCACGCGAAAATTCCGCTTTTTGCCGCAAAACGGGACAAAGCGGGCGTATTTTTGCGCGCTGTTGACAAAATGCATGCAGCTTGATACGACAGGGAAGGGGAGAGACGGCGTGGATATCGGAAACCTGCGGGAAAAGCTGCGCCGGGCCGGCTCTTCCCAGACAAAAAAGAGCGAACCCAGACCCGCAGCCGGTCTTGTCATCCGCGAATACAGCGAACGGGCGGACGAGCGGCTGTATCGGCTTTCGGCCGACGCGCTGCGCCGCATCGGCTGTTCCACATGCGAAATGGACATCGAAAAGGCGCTCTTTCTGGACACCGAGACCACCGGGCTTTCCGGCGGCGTGGGCACGGTGGCGTTCCTTGTCGGGCTCGGCTGGATCAAGGACGGAGTGTTTACCGTAAAGCAGATTCTCATGAAAGATTACGCCAGCGAGGGCATGCTGATCGAAGAAATGGAAAAGACGAGCGCGGGCTTCGAGCGCACGATCAGCTTCAACGGGCGCACGTTTGATTTGCCCCTGATCGAGACCCGCTGCACCATGAACCGAAAGCGCACGCCGTATGCCAGAATGGAATGCATCGATCTGCTTGCCCCGGCCCGAAAGCTGTGGCGCAGGCGGCTGGGCAGCGTGCGGCTGGCGCATTTGGAGGAAAAGATACTGGGCCACGGGCGCGAGGGCGATCTGCCCGGCAGCGAGGCTCCGCAAAGGTTTTTCGATTACCTGAAGACCGGCGATTTTTCTTTGCTGGAAGAGGTGATCGACCATAACCGGCAGGATATCCTCTCTATGGGCGCGCTGCTGGCCGAGATCTGCGAGGCGTTCGGAAACCCGCGCAGGGTGAAGGAGACGGCGGACCTGTACAGCCTGGGGCTTGCGCTGGGCAAACAGGGCGAGCGGGACGAGGCCGAGGCGCTGTACCGCATGGCGGCGCAGCCCAAGCCCATCACCAGCATTCAGGCGCTTTCCGAGGGAGGGTACCGTATCCTTGCCAACCGGGAGCTGGACCAGCTTTTGCGCAGGCAGGGCAGAACGGACGAGCGGCTGGAGCTTTTGCGCCATATGTGCACATCGCGCGAGGGCGCGGCCTACGCGCATACCGAGCTTGCGAAGATATACGAACACACGATAAAGGATTACAAGGCGGCGCTGCGCGCGGCGAAAGAGGCGCTTTCCCTTGCCAATGGCGAGGAGGAGCGCGAAAGCGCGAAAAAGCGCGTGGAACGCATCGAAAAGAAAGCGGATAAGGACCGAAAGGAGAAATCGATATGTCTTTGATGAACACGTTCAACGCCCGCAAGGCGTACATGCTGCATGTGGAGGGCAATCAGCTTTCCGACAAGGGCGAATTGGAAAAGGCAAATGCCAAGTACGAAGAGGCGCTGGGGCTGTATGCCAAGGTGACGGCGGATCCCAAATGCAAGCATGTGTATCTGGAGGCGTATTCTGTGCTGCTGATGCGCTACAGCCGCTTTGAAGAGGCTATGGCCCTTCTGCGCCGCGCGGACAAGAACGCGATGTCCAAGCAGGACAAGCTGAAGCTGCGCGTCAATTTTGCTGTGTGCCAGTGGAAGGTCGGAAAGCTCGATCAGGCGATCGAGCTGATGGAGAGCGTGTTCAACGATCTGAAAAATTCGCTGGTGTACGGTTCGCTGGGCTATATGTACATCGAAAAGGCCGTGC
>JAFQGN010000234.1 GCA_017398245.1 Clostridia bacterium
CTTGCCGCATTTGCTGCAAAACATAGGGGCGACCTCCTGTCTGTTCGGTACAAAGATACTATACGGGCTGTATATGGCGTTCATTCATCGGCCACGGGCCGAAAATGGGATATTTCAGCAATTTAATTGTAGCGTGTTTCCCAAGGCGAGTCAAGCAAACAACTGTGTAGATATAATGGAAGGTTTGGGGCAAAGGCGGCCGGTATTTCCGGTAAGGCCACGTCTTTTTCACATGGCTATGCGGTATACCCTTTAGAGCGCGCCGGGGGCGGAAGGGTTCCGCTATTTGTAAAAAAAAGAAGCCGCCTGCGGGCGGCTTCTTTTTACAGCGCGTTTGGCGGCTTATTCCGCTTCGGATTCGGGTTCAGTCTGTTCGATGAGCTCGACGCGCACGGTTTCGACGCGGTGGTCCTCGGTCTTGAGAACGGTGACCTTCAGGTTTTTGTATTCGAAGGAATCGCCGTCATCGGGGATGCGCTCCAGCTGTTCCATGATCCAGCCGCCCAAAGAGACGCTGTCCGATTCGATCTCCTGTTCGAAATGGTCGCAGAAATCGCCAAAGGAGATGGCGCCGTCGACAAGGAACGCGTTTTCGCCTTCCGGGCGGATGGGGATCTCGACCTCGTCGTGCTCGTCCCAGATCTCGCCGACGAGCTCTTCGAGGATATCTTCCATGGTGACGATGCCCTGCGTTCCGCCATATTCGTCGATCACGACGGCCATGTGGGATTTATTGGTGCGCAGGATGTCGAGCAGGTCGTCCACGCGCTCGGTGGGCATGATAAACAGGGGCGTGGTCATGATCTTTCTAAGGGGCAGGGGGTTGAGGCCCGTGCCGCGGTAGAAATCCTTCAGGTGTACGACGCCGATGATCTTATCGATGCTCTCCTCGTACACGAGCAGGCGGGAGAAGCGGGTTTCGGAAAATTTCTTTGCGATCTCCTGCTTGGTGGCGGTCACCTCGACCGCTTCGAGATCGACGCGGTGGGTGAGGATATCCTCGGCCTTGAGATCGCCGAATTCGATGGCGTTTTTGAGCAGCTCGCCCTCGTCTTCATCGATAGAGCCTTCCTGCTGCACTTCTTCCACCAGCATGAGAAGCTCTTCCTGAGACATTTTCGTGTCCTCGTCGTTTTTCACGATCTTGCCGGCGAGCTTTTTCCACTGGCCAAAGAGGAAACTCAGCGGCGTGAGCAGCACGATGAACAGGCGGATGAGCGGCGCAGAAAACATGGAAAATTTTTCCGGCATATCTTTAGCGATGCTCTTGGGCGTGATCTCGCCGAAAATGAGCACCACGATGGTGATTACAATGGTGGAAACAGTCGCGCCCTTCGCGCCGAGCAGGTTCACAAACAGCACGGTGGCGATGGAGGACAGCGCGATATTCACGACATTATTGCCGATGAGGATGGTGGAGATCAGCTTATCGTAGGCTTCGGCCAGGTCGAAGGCGAGCTTCGCCTTGCGGTTGCCCTTTTCCGCAAGCGCCTTGAGCCGCGTCTTGTTCACGCTGGAGAAGGCGGTTTCCGTGGCGGAGAAATAGGCGGAGAGGACGATGCAGACCACCATGGCAATGATACTGGGCACGATACCGGGGGCAGGTTCAGGCATGATAAAAAACTCCTTCAATTTAATGGGACAGAGGGGAAAAATGGACGCAAAAAAGCATACCTGTGCCGATCATGCGCAGATATGCCTGTTACCGCTTAAACTGTACGATTCGCCGCCAGCACCGCCGGTACTGTCCATTCAGGGGTTCACCTCCAAGGTTCTAACCTGTTTATTATACCGTATGCGGTCGGTTTCGTCAACAGCGCACAGGCGCAGGAGGGGGTTCCTGAAAAAATAACACAGGGCGGAAGGAGTTTTTCTGCGGCGGACGGATGTGCGCGGGAGAGACAGGGCGGGCACAGCATGTTGTGAGCGGGGCGGAGGCGCGGCACAGAATATGCCCTTTGCGTTATCCACAGGCAGACGGACTTTTCCACAGGCTGTGGAAAAATGCTTGTGTAAAAAGTGGGACAAAGCGGGCGAGTTTGCCCGCTCCCCTTGCCGAAAAAGGCTGAATCTGCTATGATTATTGCAGTTTCGAAGGGGTTCTGCGGGCGGTGGAAAACAGAGGCTGCCTGTGGATAACTTTGTGGATTATGTGCAAAAAACTGTGGATATGCTGTGATATATAATGTGTATAAACCCGCCGGAGAGCCGGATTTTGGGGGCAGAAACACAGGGCGCGGCAGATACCGCAGGAACACAAAAGATACGGGGGCCAAGCATGAACAACACGGAAGCAAAGCAAAACTGGGACGAGGTGCTGTCTCTTCTGCACGAGGAGATCACCGGTTTCAGCTACGACACATGGATCGCGCCGATCGTTCTTTTGGACGTGGAGGACAATATCGTTCGGCTGGAAGTGAGCGATATGTTCATCCGTTCCAATTTGAAAAAGCGGTATGAGCGCAGCATTTTGCAGACGGTGAAGTCCGTCTTCGGGCAGGAATACGAGACGGAGTTTGTTTCGCCCGGCATGAAGCAGGAGGAGCCGCGCCGCGCCGCGCCTGCGCGCATCGAAAACAGCTTTAAGCTGAACCCGCGCTACACGTTCGACACCTTCGTGGTGGGCAGCAACAACCGTTTTGCCAGCGCGGCGGCCGCGGCCGTGGCCGAAATGCCGGCAGAGGCTTACAACCCGCTGTTCCTCTATGGCGGCGTGGGCCTTGGAAAGACGCATCTGATGCACGCCATCGGGCACGAGGTTTTGCGGCAGGATCCGGACGCGAATCTTCTGTACATGACCAGCGAGGAGTTCACCAACGAGGTGATCTCAGCCATTGCGAAGAAAAAGAACGAAGAGCTGCGCGAAAAGCTGCGTAATGTGGACGTGCTGATGGTCGACGATATCCAGTTCATCGCCGGAAAAACGGCCACGCAGGAGGAGTTTTTCCACACGTTCAACCAGCTGCACAGTATGAAAAAGCAGATCGTCATTTCGTCCGACCGACCGCCCAGGGAAATTCCCACGCTGGAGGAGAGGCTGCGTTCCCGCTTTGAATGGGGCCTGGTGGCCGATATCCAGAAGCCGGACTATGAAACGCGCATGGCCATCCTCAACCGCAAGGCGGAAGAGGAGCATTACCAGATCGACGACGACGTGATCGCGTTCATCGCCGAAAACATCAACAGTAACATCCGCGAGCTGGAAGGCGCCCTGACCCGCGTGAACGCGCTGGCCGATCTCAACCGCACGGCGGTGACGCTGGATCTGGCGCGCGAGGCGCTTTCGAGCCTGATCCCGATCCGCGATCCGAAGCGGGTGACGGCGGAGCTGATCATGCAGGTGGTTTGCGATGCGACCGGCGTGACGATGGAGGACATGGTCTCTTCCCGCCGCAGCCGCGAAATTTCCGAGCCGAGGCAGATGGCGATGTACCTTTGCCGCGAGCTGACCGAGCTTTCCACCACGCGCATCGGCGCGGCCTTTGGCAAGCGCGATCACACCACCGTGATGCACGCGTGCGAGAAGATCGCCAAGGACGCGGCAAAATCGGCCGATGTGCGCAAGCGGATCGACGCGCTCAAGCAGAAGATCAAGGAAGCGTGACGGAGGAAGGGTACGTCGGGGGCTGCTCGCCCCTAAAACCCTCGGCAAAGGGAATACGCTGTGGCTCTGCCCCAGACCCCGCCAAGGGGAATGATTCCCCTTGGAACCCTCAATTGGGGAATTATAATAATATAGAAAGAAAAGCGTTCTTTCGGAAAGCTTAGTTTTTCTATACGAACCAGAATATAAAGACAATCCCAATAGATGGGATTCTTAAGGGACATTGTCCCTTAAGCAGGGGATCCAAGGGGACGGAGTCCCCTCGGCAGGAGTCCAGAGGGCAGAGCCCTCTGGCAGGGTGCAGGGACGGAGTCCCTGCAGGGAGGTACCCATGCTGAACATCAAAGCTGCGATTGAAGAGTTAGGGCTTTTGCCGCTGTTTCGCAGCAGGGCGGCGGGCTGGTCGGTAGAGGAGATGTTCCCGCAGGCGCGCTGGTGGACGGGCACGCAGGACGACCCCTGGCAGCTGCGCGTCGCGCTTTCGGCCGATCCGGACGTCGTCTATGCGAAGCTGTTTGACGGCAAGGCCGGCTTTGTGCACCGCCGTTTTTATGCGGATCTTCTCAATCTGCGGCGCGACGGGTACGATTTTGACACTTTGGTGGACGAAGGGCGCGTGCCTCTGAAGGAGCGAAAGCTGATGCAGGCTGTGGAAGAGGCGGGCGAAGCTGCGTTTTCGCACATGCTCAAGCGCAGCGCAGGCTTTCAGAAGGGCGGTCTGAGCGGATTTGACGCAGTGAGCGCCTCTTTGCAGCAGAAGTGCTATCTGCTCGTTTCCGGGTTTGGCCGCAAGAGGGACAAATTCGGGCGCGAATACGGCTGGGAGATCGGCATACTGGACACGCCCGAGCGGCGGTTCGGGCCGGAGTTTATTGAAAACGCCTACAGTATTGAACCCGAAGAGTCGTTCGAGCGGCTCGCGTCACATCTTCATCGCGTTCTGCCCGGCGCCGACCGGGAAGCCGTCGATGCCATCGTGCGAGGAGAACGTTAGGGGGCGCCGCCCCCTAAACCCCTGCCAGAGGGAATGATTCCCTCTGGACTCCTCAATTATAGGTTTAATTCAAAAGAGGGCCGGTACGAAGTATAGCCATTGCCAGTCAACAAAACTTATCTTATAATGTAGAATCCCCCCAATATGGGATTCTTAAGGGATGAAATCCCTTAAGCGGGGGTTCGGGGGCAGCGCCCCTGACGTTAGCCCCCCTGTGCATAACGGGGCGGGTTGTCCACGCGTTATGCAGGAAAAATCCCCGAAAAAACGACAGATTTCCACATCGGTTTTGGGGCGTGTATATAGGCCAAAATACCTGTAATTTCAAGGTTTTTGCGCATGTTTCCCCAAAGTTATCCACAATATCCACAGCACTACGACTGTTACTGCGAACTATATTTTATATATAAGTATACGGGAGGTTTTTGGCCATGAAATTCCGCTGTAATTCGACAGATTTTCTGGAAGCGCTGTCCACCGCGACCCACGCTCTCCCCGCAAGGACGACCGTGCCGGCGCTGGAATGCGTTCTTATTGAAACGGACGAGGACGATAATCTGAAAATGACTTGTTCCGACAGCTCGCTGACCATTATCACAAAATGTGCGGCGACGGTGGAAGAAGGCGGCGCGGTGCTTTTGCCGGGCAAGCTTTTGGCGGAAATTTCGCGCAAGATGCCCGACGGCGTGATGAGCGTGGCCAACGCAGACAACGGCTACATGACCTTCCGCTGCATGGGCTCGCGCACGCAGATCGCCGCGCGGCCGGCCAACCTGTATCCGCCGGTGGGCGCGATGGAAGAGGGCGACGGCGCGGACGTGATCACTCTGCCGCAGAGCCTGCTCAAGGACATGATTTTGAAGACCAGCTTCGCCATTGCGACCGATGAAGAAAGGCCGATTCTGACCGGCTGTCTTCTGGACGTGCAGGGCGGCGAGGCGCGCATGGTGGCGCTGGATGGCTTCCGCATGGCCATCCGCATGCAGAGGGTGGCCGATTCCGCGGCCATCAAGGCGGTCATCCCGGGCAAGGCGCTGCAGGAGATCGCGCGCATCCTTTCCGATGACGAAGAGGAGACCATCACGGCTACTCTGCGCGGCGGCCGCATGCATACCCGCATCGGCTCGACCGAGATCTACGCCATTTTGAAGGAAGGCGAGTTCATCAATTACAGGCAGATCACGCCTTCTGCCTGGAACACCAAGGCCGAGCTGGAGAGCAAGGAGCTGGCTGAGTGCGTGGAGCGCGCGTCTCTCATCGCGCGCGAGGGCAAGAATTACCTCGTACAGCTCAATATCGGCGATGGAAAGATCGTGATCACCTCCAATTCCGAGATCGGCGACGTGTACGAAGAGCTGCCGGCGGAGATCGAAGGCGAGGATCTGACCATCGCGTTCAACGTGAAGTATCTTTCTGATGCGCTCAAGGCGCTCGACGGCCGCAGGATCGTGATGCGCTTTATTTCCAGCGCGAACCCCTGCGTGGTCGTGCCTGCTGACGGCGACGACAGCCTGCATCTGATCCTGCCCGTCAGGCTCAGGGCCTGAGGTTACGAGAGGATGTGGCGGGGGAACCCTTTTCTTTAGGAAAAGAAAAGGGTTCC
>JAFQGN010000235.1 GCA_017398245.1 Clostridia bacterium
TATCTCGCGCCCGATACCTACCAGATCTTCACCAACGCCAGCGCGAAGTCCATCATCTCCAAGCTGCTCGGCCAGACGGACAAGGTTGTCGATCGCGTGATCTACGCCGAGGAGGAGACCGAGATCGCCTACGATGAGAACGGAAATATAATCGAGGTGACGGACAACGCGCCCAGATACGAGACAAAGCTCGATCCCGAGCAGACGCTCGTGCTCGCCTCGGTCATCGAACGCGAGGCCGGCAAAAAGGAAGACTACGCGAAGGTCTCCGCCGTGTTCCATAACCGCCTGACAAGCGGCATGAAGCTGGAATCCGACGCGACCATCACCTATGCGCTGCGCGTGGACAGGCTCACCCTCTCCGGCGAAGAGCTGAATATGGATTCGCCCTACAACAGCTACCGCAACGGCGGTCTGCCCCCGGGGCCGATCTGCAATCCGTCTGCGGCTGCGATCGAAGCCGCGCTGTATCCGGATATGGATTTCATCGCGCAGAACTATCTGTACTTCTGTTCCAAGGAGCCCGAAAGCGGCGAGCTCGCTTTCGCGGTCACCTATGAGGAACATCAGCGCAATGTCGAAAAGTATCGCCCCAGCTGGATCGAATACGACCGGCAGAGGGCCGCTCAGGCGCAGGAGTGACGGGGAGGCGGGGACTGCTCGCCCCCTGCACCCCTCGGCGGGGCTCTGCCCCTGCACCCCTGCCAGAAGGGCTCCGCCCCTCTGGACTCCCCGAATGCAGGGGCTTCGCCCCTGCACCCCGACGGTTGGTCGCTTTGTCCTGTGGAAGAGCGGCAGCACTGCGTAAACAAAAAAGAGAGAGCCTCTTGCGAAAGAGACTCTCTTTTTCTTATGCTTTGAACCGTCCGTTTCGATCAGACAGAGGCCGCTTTTTCCTGCATCGCCTCCGCTTTGCGCAGACGGCGCATCACGCGGAAATACCCCGGCACGAGGAAGAGATCGGCCGCCAGCCACGCAGCCGCGTTTGCAAAGCAGGCCCCGCGGAAACCGAACGCAGGCACGAGGATGAACGCGACCAGCGTGCGCGCGATCATCTCGAAAACGCCGGCAAACAGCGCGAAATTGCTGAACCCCAGCCCCTGAATGGTCAAACGAACGATGTTCACAAACGCCAGCAGGAACGACGTTGCCGAGTTGACGATCAGATAGAAGTGCACGTTGGAAAGGATATCCGTTTCGGAACCGTCCACGAACAGGAGCGAGAGCGCGCGCCCGAAGAACACCATCACAAAAATCGTCAGCACAGCATACGAGCACATGATCACAAGCGCGCTCTTCATGCCCTGACCGATGCGGTCCAGCTTTTTCGCGCCGAGATTCTGGCCCGAATAGGTGGCCATGGCCGAGCCCATGCTGTCGTGCGCCATGTTGAACAGCATGGCGATCTTGCCCGCCGCAGTCATCGAAGCGACGGCGATGGAGCCGAGCGAATTGACCGCGCTCGAAAGGATGACCGAACCGACGGCCGTGATGGAAAACTGCAGGCCCATGGGAACGCCCACGCCCGCCAGATGCTTCATATGCGCCGTGCTGGGTTTCCACTGTTCTCCCTGCACGTGCAGAATGGGCAGGCTGCGCACCATGTATACCACGCACAGAATTCCCGCGATCAGCTGCGAAATGACCGTGGCGATGGCCGCGCCCATCACGCCCGTCTTGCATACCACGATCAGAAGCAGATCCAGCACGATGTTGAGCACAGACGAAAAAATGAGAAAATACAGCGGGCGGCGGCTGTCTCCCAGCGCGCGCATGATGGACGCCGCTACGTTGTACAGAACCGTCGCCGGAATGCCCAGCAGGATGACCGTGAAATACCGGTTCGCATCTTCGATGATGTTCTCCGGCGTATTCATCCAGCCGAGGATGCGCCTGCAGTTGAGCGCCGTGACCAGCGTGATCACAACGGCCATGAACGCGCCAAGGTAAATGCAGTTTGCCACGTACCGCCGAAGGTTCGGCACATCCTGCGCGCCGAAGCGCTGCGCGATGGGAATCGTCATGCCGGATCCCGTTCCGTTGCAAAAGCCGATGATCAGAAAGTTCAGCGAACCGCAGCAGCCGACCGCCGCGAGCGCATCTACGCCCAGAAATTTTCCGACGATGATGGAATCGACCATGTTGTACAGCTGCTGAAACAGCGTGCCGCAGATCAGCGGCAGCGCAAAGGCGATCAGGAGCCGCGTAGGGTTTCCGTGGGTCATGTCCTTTGTGTTTGCCATTGTTTTCACGCTTTCTTGTTTGCGAATGGGGCCGCATCCAGTATAGTGAAAAAACAGATGGCATACAAGAGCGGAAGCACGCTCTTATAAAAAATAACACCCGCTTCGCAGCGGGTGTCTGTAGCGCGTCAGCCGATCGGAAAGCAGACGAACGAGCGGCCCTCTTCGGGCAACGTAAGATCGAACGCCGCCGCGGCCATGGCAAGCCCGTTCTGCTCCAAGTAGGCGAGGCCCTGCGCAAAGGCAGCGGAAGCATCAGTACAAACAGGAACGAACGCCATGCGCAGCGCGGGAACGTCCCATTTGCGCCAGCCCTCGGGCACAGGCGCGCCCGGCATGCACTGCGCGCCGGCAAGATACAGA
>JAFQGN010000236.1 GCA_017398245.1 Clostridia bacterium
CATGTTTCTTTCCTCCAAACTCTATACTGGGGGAACCATTTGTTTCTTCGGAACCATCCGAATACAGGTACTGTTTATACGGTAAAATCGTATCATGACTTACGAACTATGTCAACGCACGAAACTGAAACGTGCGTTATATTTGGCTGTAAGAATTGTTATATGCTCTGTAAAATTCCGAATGTTCGGAAAAATGGCATGTTTGGCAGATAAATGTGCGCATCATAATGGAATTATACGGACTTCTCCTCTCGGTAAACGGCTGCGTATATATTCGTTCATGAATCTTACGAAGATGGTATGAACATATTGTGAAGGTTCCGTCTTTCCGGTTGACACAGAAAAAGACGGAAACTAAAATGCAAAGTAGAAAGAAGTGGATGCAAGGAGGTGCCAAGGTATGAAAATGACATTTCTTGGGGCGAACCACGAGGTGACCGGAAGCCGCACGCTTGTAGAATGCAGCGGGAAGTATGTTCTGGTAGACTGCGGCATGGAACAGGGGAAAAATTTCTATATCAATGCGGAAATGCCTGTTCCCGCCTCCAAAGTCGATATCGTGCTCATCACGCATGCACATATCGATCATACCGGGCTGCTGCCCCTTCTGTATAAACAGGGCTTCCGCGGTCGAGTCTATGCCACGCGGGAAACCTGCTCTCTGTGCAATATCATGCTTCGGGACAGCGCGCACATTCAGGAAAGCGAAGCGGACTGGGCCAACCGCAAAGCGCAGCGTTCCGGCGCGCCGGAGGTAGAACCGCTCTATTCCATGCAGGATGCCGAAGAGGTGCTCCGCCTGTTCCGTCCGGCGGATTATGAACGTCCCTTCCCGGTGGAGGAAGGAATTGTCGTCAATTTTCACGATGTCGGCCATCTGCTCGGCAGCGCCGCAATCGAACTGCAGCTGAGCGAAAACGGAGAATCTCGTACCGTGCTGTTTTCGGGCGACGTCGGCAATACAGACCAGCCCATCCTGCAGGATCCGCTGCCGGTCGAGGGCGCGCCTGTTCTCGTCATCGAGGCCACTTACGGCGACCGCCTGCATGCCAAGCGGGAGACAGATACCGTGAGCCTGCTTGCTGGTTACATCCAGAAAACGCTCGACCGCGGCGGAAATATCATCATTCCTTCCTTTGCAGTCGGCCGTACGCAGGAGATCCTCTATTTCATTCGCGAGATAAAAGAGAAGGGCATGGTGAAAGGCCACGACGGCTTTAAGGTCTATGTCGACAGCCCTCTTGCCAACGAAGCCACGGCGGTTTTCCTGCAGTGCGGAACCGAATGTCTCGATCCGGACGCCCGAGCTGTGATGCAGCGGGGCGAAAATCCGCTCGTGTTCGATGGCTTGCATACATTCGTGACGACCGAAGAATCCAAAAAGCTGAATTCGGATCCGGAACCCAAAGTGATCATCGCCTCCAGCGGCATGTGCGATGCGGGCCGCATCCGGCACCATCTCAAGCATAATCTGTGGAGAGAAGAAAGCCTGATCCTGTTCGTCGGCTATCAGTCCAACGGCACCCTCGGCAGAGCGATCTACGAAGGGGCGAAAAAGGTAAAGCTCTTTGGCGAAGACGTACAGGTCAATGCAGAGGTCGCGCTGCTCGCCGGCGTCAGCGGCCATGCCGATCAAAACGGCTTGCTCCGCTGGGTAGAGAATATGAAGAACAAGCCGGAACTCGTCCTCGTGAATCATTCCGAGGACGCAGCCTGCGCCGCTTTTGTCGATCAGCTCATCCGGAAAGGCCTGCATGCCGAGGCGCCGTACAGCGGCTCTGTTCTGGATCTGATATCGAACACTTGGGAATACCAGGCGCAGCCGAAAGTATTTGTCTCCGAAAAACAGAAAAAGGAGACCAGGAATCAGAAGCGTGCGTATGAACGTCTCGTCTCTCTTGCTAAACGCCTGCTCACGCTTGCGCAGGAAAGCAGGGGAAGATCGAGCCGAGACCTTGCTCGTTTTGCCGATGCGGTCGAGACTTTGCTCAACCGCTGGACGAAATAAACATAAAGGAGAAATTAGAATGAAGATAAAGACGATTGCCGAGATCAACAGCACGATTCAAGCCGGCGTGTCGGCCATGCAGGCATTTGACGACGGCTATGCCGCAGGTATCCGCGCGATAGCAGAAGATATATACAAGAAACGTCATGAAAAGAGCGTTATTCTCGTCTCCGGCCCATCGGGTTCGGGCAAAACGACCTCTTCCCATATGCTCGAGGCCATGCTGGACTCTATGGGCGCCGAGACGCATACCATTTCGATGGATAACTATTTCTCTGCCTTCTCTGAAGAAGAAAAGATCCTCGCCGCACAGGGCAAGATCGATTTTGAATCGCCTTCCCGGCTCGATATCCCGTTTATGAACGAACAGCTGGAGGCGATTGCCGCCTGCAAGCCTGTCCGCCTGCCCGAGTACGATTTCAAGAACTCCGCCCGTATTTTCCGCGAAGAGGAGTTCTGCCGCAAAGATGGCGAGATCGTCCTTCTGGAGGGCATCCATTCGCTCAATCCTTCCGTGATCCTTCTGCCGGACGAACAGCTGACCAATATCTATATTTCGGTTCGTACCCGTATCGATACCGGAGAGGGCCTGCTGCATCCGTCGTATGTCCGCCTGCTTCGCCGCATGATCCGCGACAGGAGCACCCGCGCAAGGTCTTTGCGCGAAACGCTGGATATGTACGATGGTGTCGAGCGCGGCGAAACAGCGTATATCGCGCCATATAAGCACCGCGCGCACTATGAGATCAACTCGTTCCATGATTATGAAATGCCGCTGTACCGGGCGATCCTCGGCAACGATCTGGACGAGTTTGCAGACGATCCGCGTATGGAAGACGTGCGGCGCGCATTGAGCATGATCGAGCCCGGCGATCCGGATATCGTTCCGGCCCATTCGCTCATTCGCGAATTCATTGGGGAAGAGTAAGCATGAACAAAAAGAACGCATCTCGTCTGGGAGATGCGTTCTTTTTTATTATAGAGGCAGCCGCACGGTAAATACCGAACCGACGCCGAGAGTGGATTCCACGCCGATCGTTCCGCCCATATGCTCTACGGCCAGCTTTGCGATTGCAAGGCCAAGCCCAGTGCCGCTCGTTCGCATGCGGGAACGATCCGCCTTGAAAAAGCGTTCCCAGATAAATGGAAGATCCTTCGGATCGATCCCCGCGCCGGTATCGCTCACGCCGAAGACTGCTTCGTTCTCCGCCCTTCGGCAAAATACGCTTACCGTGCCTCCGGCCGGGGTAAAGCTGAACGCATTGTCCAGCAAAATGATCAGCGTTTGGATGATCCGGTCTTCGTTTCCCATGGCATACAGCTTTTGTGCTTCCAGTTCCGCTCGCAGCAAAATCCCGGATTCCTTTGCCCGCCCGCTCATTCGCATGCAGACATTTTCGCAGATGGACGCAATGTCCATCTCTTCCATGTCTATTTCGATACGCCCGTCCTGCAGTCTGCTCATATCCAGCATATCGCCGATCAGCTTCTGCAAACGCACGGTTTCCTGGTATATGATCCGGTAACAGTCCTGCTTTTCCGCTTCTTCGTCGATCACGCCGTCGATCAGCGGCTCGACCATTCCCCGGATGCCGGTCAAAGGCGTGCGCAGCTCGTGCGAAATATTGGCGATATAATCGCGCCGCATCTGTTCAAGCCGGGCCGATTCGCTCACATCGCGCATCAGTGCAACTGCGCCGATCCTCTCCGCGCCGGATTCATCGGTTACTGGGTAGATATTTGCAAGGATCTGCCGTCCGTCGCTCAGCTTCCAGTCCGTTGTAAACCGTCCGCCCTCATTGATTGCCAGCTTCAGCAGCGGTTCCATTTCGCCAAAACGAAAATGACCGTCGGGCGGGGAAGAGATCGTCATGTCCGTCAGGTCAAGCGCTGCGGCATTGTGGTGGATGAGCGCGCCGCTTTTATCCACAGCAATGATGCCCTCGCCAATACCGCGAAGGATCTGCTCCAGCTTGCTCTTTTCGTTGGAGAGCGTGCCGATAACGGCGTTCAGACGAGAGGACAGCGCGTTGAGCGAACGTCCCAGTTCATCCAGCTCAGCCGCGCCAGTTTCTTCGTCGGTCGTCAAGCCGTAATCGCCGTTGTACAGGCTCTTGGCAGAACTGCTCAGGCGCAGGATAGGCTTGGCGATCTTTCTGCTCATAAACAGCGCAAGCACCAGCGAAAGCAGAACCGCGATGCACGCAGCAGCGCTGAACACAAGAAGCGTTCCCGCCACGCTGCTCCAGATATCTTCGATCGGCCGGCACAATATGACCGCGCCGATTACATCGGATACATCCTTTTCTGTCAGGTCAATGATCGGCGCGCCGCATAGCACGATAGACGTATTGAGCAGGCTCAGCCTGCGCAGCTCCTCCACCTGTTCGCCCGAAAGGATCTTGTTGATCAGCTCCTTGTCCAGCGAATCGATGATCTGCATGCTGACGATATCGTAATCTGTGTCGGTCCGGTATTTCTCGGGCAGCGCATAATTGTTGTCGGCAGTCAGCAGACGCGCGTTCATATCCCGGTCTACGTAAATCAGCTTGGAATCGGTCAGCTGCTCAATCTCGTATATCTTGTCCTGATTCAAAAGGCGCGTGATGCCGGCCGGCTGGCTTGCAATCTGCGATACCGTCCACGCTTTGGAGCGCAGATCGTCTATGGAATTCTGTACGGAATATCTTCGCATCATAAAGAAACAGATACAGCCGGCCAGCAGCACCACAAAAATGCAGATCGCTGCAAAGCCGGTCCATATCTGCGAAAATATGCCGCTTTTACGGCTCTTTTTCATACCTGCTTCGTCACCTCAAAGCGATACCCCACGCCCCATACCGTTTTGATATCCCACGGATTCTCTGCCGTGCACAGTTTCGCCCGGATGCGCTTAATGTGGCTGTCCACTGCGCGCGTATCGCCCAGAAAATCGTAGCCCCAAATGCACTGGAGAAGGTGCTCGCGGCTGAATACCATGCCGGGGTTGCTCGCCAGCGTCCAAAGAATTTCGATCTCCTTTGGCGTGCAGGGTATATTCTGCCCGTTGAGGCGGATGATATAGGCGTTCATGTCGATATCGAGATTGCTGATCACCAGATGAGAGACCTTCGTGCTGTCCTTGCTTTCGCTCAGCCTGCGCAGCACAGCCTTGATCCTCGCAATAACTTCGCGAGGGCTGAAAGGCTTTGTAATATAGTCGTCCGCGCCTAGCTCGAGCCCGAGCAGCTTGTCGAATTCCTCGCTTTTTGCCGAAAGCATGATGATGGGGAGGTTGCTGGATTTGCGGATCTCTCTGCACACATCCAGCCCGTCCATCTTCGGCATCATGATATCCAGCAGGGCAAGGTCGGGCCTGTGCTGCTTTACGGCGCGAACGGCCTCTTCGCCGTCGTATACCGAAATGGCCTGATATCCTTCTCTCCGGAAATAAGCGCTCAGGGACTGGTGCACGTTCGTATCGTCGTCCGCGATCAATATGCGGTAGCCGTTCTTTTTTTCTTCCATATTATTACTCCTCTTGCAGGGTGCATCGCGCGCATGCGCTTTTTCTGCTTACCAGCATATACCGTATGCGTGTCAAAAGCGTGTCAGAGGCAGAAACTTTCTATTCTCAATCCTGCGAAGGATGGGCGACGCCTTCACACAGCACTTCTTTAAGGGAACGGCCGGCACAATACAGGCGCAGGAAGCTGCGAAGCACAATGGCCATCAACGGGCCGGCCAGCAGGCCGAGAATGCCGAACAGCTGCATTCCAAGATACATCGCAAAGAGCAGCAGCAGCGGGTGCATGCCGATCTGCCCGCCCACGATGCGCGGCTCAAGCAGCTGCCGCACCACCCAGGTGATCAGATATAGCACCAGAAGACCGATGCCCAGTCTGTAGTTTCCGGTGATCAGGCATATAATGCCCCAGGGCGTCAGCACCCAGCCCGTGCCGATAGCGGGCAGCGCATCCAGAACGGCACAAATGAACGCGATCAGAATACCGTAGGGCACATGCAGGATATGCAAGCCGATGACCAGTTCGAAAAATGTGATCGCTGCAAGGATCAGGATCGCGCGTATATACGCAAACAGCGAAAGGAACAGCTCCTTTTTCGCTCGTCCGTAGTATTCGATCCACGAAGAGGGAATCTGCTGTTCCAGATACCCGACGATCTTTTCACGGTCGCGCAGGAAAAAGAACGTGGAAAAGAACATCATCATAAAGCCGATGAACGCCTGCGGTACGGAAACTGCCGTATGCCATACGCCGCGCGTGATGCGGTTGATCAGGCTCAGCACAGCATCGCGCAGCTTGTGGATCAGCGATTCGAACTCTTCCATCATTTCCGGCGTGATCCACTCGTCATATTCCGTGCCGAGATGCTCGATCAGCTTTTCGGCATACACCACAAACTTATTGTACAGCGCGGGCAGCTGGACGATCACGCCGCGCATTTCAACATATAATGTAAAAATCAGTACGCCCAGAATGGCGCATATGATCAGAACGACCAGCGCCACACTGATGCCGGAGCCGATCATCCTGCTGATGCGCAGCCGCCTGTTCAAAAAACGCATCGGCCGATCGAGCATGAGCGACAGGGAATAGCCGATCAAAAACGGCATCAGGATCAATGCGACCCGTCCTGTTAAATAGGTGAGGATTAGCGTGGCCGCGATGACCGATACAAGCTTTATCGCATTCAGCGCTATGTTGGGTTCTCCGGAACGCAGGCTATTCCACATAGTTGATCATCCATCCTTGCGCATTGTGTCTCCTATATCTGCACTCTAACATGCGCCTGTCGGCCTGTCAACTAAAAATTGCTTCGGACGGGCGTGAATATCGAAAAACAGGCGTATTCTTCGCTGCTCTTGGCGGTTTTACAGCTCCTTTATACCGAAATGGCATATCCATGCCGAAATTGCACAGCCTCTTCATGCTGATTTAACATAAAACAAAAAGAAGAACATATAGCATAACCAAAGCTTAATGTGGTATGCTCTGCTTGTGAGGCGGGAAGAAAACCCGTCGGATTTGCAACACAGAAAGGGGATTGGACTTATGAAGAAATGGCAACGCGCCCTCGTACTGGCACTGTCGCTCATGCTTGTCGTCGCTCCGATGACCGGCATTACCGGCGTGGCCGAGACCGCAAGCGTTTACCCGCTTGAGACGGACGTCAAGCTGACCATCTGGTCGAGGATCACCTCTGCGGCATCTGCTTATATCACCAGTCTTTCTGAAAACGCCGCTGTTATCGCCTATCAGGAGGCGACCGGCATCGACGTCGAATTCATCCATCCCATCTCCGGTCAGGAGACGGAAAGCTTCAACCTCCTCATCGCGACCGGCACCTATCCGGACATCATGTGCGCTTCCAGCTATGCCGGCGGCGTTGCAGCTGCCGTTCTGGACGGCGTCTATGCCGACCTGACCGACTATCTGCCGGATTACGCCCCCAACTACTGGTCCTTTGTGGAAAATGATCCGGACTTCAGGAAGCTCGCTTCTACCGAAGAAGGCCGCTTCACCACCATGTACAACTATAAGAACCAGTATGAACCCTACTACTATCGCACCCAGTTCAGACAGGATCTGCTCGATGAATTCGGCATGGAGATCCCGCTGACTCTGGACGAGTACGAAGCCTATTTCGAGGCAGTTAAGACCAACCATCCCGAAATGGTCCCGTATGCCCTGAACAACGATGGCCTGGAGTGCTCCATCCTGTGCGCCTGGAATATCGGCGAGATCAGGGGCAGCGGCTCTGGCTGCAACTGGTACGTCGTAGACGGCAAGGCTAAGTCCGGCTACTATGCGCCCGAGCTCAAGGAATATCTCGAGCTGATGCACTCCTGGTATGAGAAGGGCTACATCTCTACCGACTTCATCACCGAAAATCCGTCCACTCTGTTCCAGACCGGCGAAGCGGCCTCCTGCTCCATCAATGGCTACGGCCAGTATGCG
>JAFQGN010000237.1 GCA_017398245.1 Clostridia bacterium
AAACACACTTCTATTAAAAAACAAGCCCTCCGGGGGAGCGGTATTGCTCCTTCCGAAGGGTTATTATTTGCCGATAGGAAATATTAGCCTCTCCCCAACAGACTTCTTTTAGGAGGGGTTCCCCCGTCAAAACTCACTCGGCCTCCACGGCGGCGCCGGCGCTCAGAGAGCGGGCGACGTCGATGAGGCGCTGGTTTCGGGAGCCGCTCCACTTCACCTCGAGCGACCTCTGCGCGAGGATGAACGGGCCGTCCACCAGCACATCGGTGTTTTTGAGCAGATCCAGCACGGCCGGGTCTGCGTCTGCCATGGATAGCAGCTGTTCGAACGTCCAGCCGCTGTATGTCCATACGTTCAGCCCGCGCTCCTTGGCAGCGGCGGCGATGAGCGCGCAGTCGCCGCTCTGGCAGAACGGGTCGCCGCCGGAGA
Organism: Clostridia bacterium; assembly: GCA_017398245.1. The sequence goes on from JAFQGN010000237.1 coordinate 430, forward strand.
GGGTCACGCCGTCCAGCAGCGGGTTATCGTCGATCATTTCGATGATCTGGGCGACGGACATTTCCTTGCCGCCCTTCGGGTCGTGCGATTCCGGGTTGTGGCAGCCGGGACAGTTGTGCGTGCAGCCCTGCGTGAAGACGGTCAGCCGAAGGCCCGGGCCGTCTACGATCGAATCGTCCATAATTCCTGCAATGCGCATGAGAACCTCCTTTCCGAGGGGCGCCGCCCCTCGGACACCATGCCAAAGGACCAATGGCCCTTTGGGATCCCATATTAAGAGATAGATGTTCTAATAGGTAAGGGATCCTATCGGTATTTTGCGATAGGATCCCTTTCTTGGTTTTTATTACGATCCCAATGGATGGGATTCTCAAGGGCGGAAGCCCTTGAGCGGGAGGACAGAGCCCCGCCTTTTTTCGCCCTTACGCGTTCACGTCGTGCTTGGTGCGGTCGCGAACCTCGGCGCGCTTGGCGTTGTTCCACTTGTCCAGCGTGCCCACCAGATAGCCGGTGATGCGGCGGATACGCTCAAAGCGAACGTTTTCTTCGCTGCGGCCGCAGTGCGGGCAGGTATCGCCGATGATGCCGTTGTAGCCGCAGATGGGGTCGCGGTCGACCGGATGGTTGATGGAACCGTAGCCGATGCCGCTCTCCTTCATCAGGCGGATGATCTTTTCGAACGCTTCCAGGTTCTGGGAAGTATCGCCGTCGAGCTCGACATAGGAGATATGGCCGGCGTTGGTCAGCGCGTGATAGGGCGCTTCCAGACGGATCTTCTTCGCGGCAGAGATCTTGTAATACACCGGCACGTGGAAGGAGTTGGTGTAGTATTCACGGTCGGTCACGCCCGGAATGATGCCGAAGCGCGCCTTGTCCTTGCGGACAAAAGTGCCGGAGAGGCCTTCTGCCGGGGTGGCCAGCAGAGTCACGTTCATGCCGGTCTTTTCGCTGTATTCATCGCAGCGCTTGCGCATGTGCTGGATGATCTCCAGGCCCAGGTTCTGCGCCTGCTCGCTCTGGCCGTGATGCTCGCCGATGAGGGCAACCAGCGCTTCAGCCAGGCCGATAAAGCCGACGGACAGGGTGCCGTGCTTGAGCACCTCGCGCACTTCGTCGTCCCAATCCAACTTTTCGCTGTCGATCCACACGCCCTGGCCCATCAGGAACGGGAAATTGCGCACGCGCTTGCGCGCCTGAATCTCGAAGCGGTCAAACAGCTGGCTGACGGCGAGGTCGATCACGCGGTCCAGCTCGGTAAAGAACTGCTCGATATTGTGGTTGGCAAGGATCGCGGCGCGAACGATGTTCACGGAAGTGAAGGAGAGGTTGCCGCGGCCGTTGGAGATCTGCCTGTCGCCGTCGTAGGTATTGCCGATGACGCGCGTTCTGCAGCCCATGTATGCGATCTCGGTTTCCGGATGGCCGGGCTTGTAGTACTGCAGGTTGTAGGGCGCATCCTGGAACGAGAAGTTCGGGAAGAGGCGCTTGGCGCTGGTGCGGATGGCCAGCTTGAACAGATCGTAGTTCGGGTCTTCCGGATTATAGTTGACGCCTTCCTTGACGCGGAAGATCTGGATCGGGAAGATGGGCGTTTCGCCGTTGCCCAGGCCCTGTTCGGTGGAAAGCAGCAGGTTGCGCACCACCATGCGGGCTTCGGGGGAGGTGTCCATGCCGTAGTTCAGGCTGGAGAAGGGCACCTGCGCGCCGGCGCGGCTGTTCATGGTGTTCAGGTTGTGCACAAGGGCTTCCATGGCCTGGAAGGTGGCGCGGTCGGTCTCTTCGTAGGCCTTTTTCTGGGCGAACGCCTGCGCCTTTTCGATGGCTTCGGCGCTCATGCCCATGGCGGAGAGCTTGGCCGCTTCGGCCTCGAAATAGGCCTTGGTGGGCTCGAGAGTGGGCTTCAGGCCGGTTTCCTCTTCGATCTGGGCGATCATCGTCTTCGCGGCTTCGGAGCCGTCCTCAAAGCCGTTGAGCAGCTCGAGCGAGCGGGCCATATTATCGCGGTAGCGCTTTTTGAAGGTGAGGCGCACGCCGTCTGCCATGGCATAGTCGAAATTGACAACGCTCTGGCCGCCGTGCTGGTCGTTCTGGTTGGCCTGGATGGCGATGCAGCACAGCGCGGAATAGGAGTAGATATCCTTCGGATCGCGCAGATAGCCGTGGCCGGTGGAGAAGCCGTCCTTGAACAGCTTGATCAGGTCGATCTGGCAGCAGGTGGTGGTCAGGGTGTAGAAATCCAGATCGTGGATATGGATGACGCCTTCCTGGTGCGCGTCGGCATGCTCCTGCTTGATGATGGACATCAGGTTGAACTGCTTGGAGCCTTCGGAGCCGTATTTGAGCATGGCGCCCATGGCGGTATCGCCGTTGATATTGGCGTTTTCGCGCTTGATGTCGCTGTCGCGCGCGGCCTTGTTGGTGATATCGTCATAAATCTGCATCAGGCGCGTGTTCATTTCGCGCGCTCGGCTGCGCTCGGCACGGTACAGGATGTAGGACTTGGCCGTGCGCACAAAGCCGTTGTCGATCAGCACGCGCTCGACGATGTCCTGCACGTCTTCAACGTTGGCATTGTCGCCCAGCTCTTCCTCAACACGTCCTATGACCTGCTGGGTGAGCTTGATCGCAGTCTTTTCTGCGTTCACATTGCCAGTGGCGATCAGAGCTTTAGCGATCGCCTGCGTGATTTTATTGTCATCAAACGACACTTTCCGGCCGTCGCGCTTCATGATCGTGCTGGGCATGGGGAACAACTCCTTTATTTCTGCTTATATCTATTAATACACAGTATATTGCTGTTTGAAACGCTGGCAGACACTAAATGTGGGGATGTATAGAGCCGCCACGGTTTCCGATTATAGCACGGAATGCTCCGGTGTGCAAGCGCGAAAACGCCCTTTTTCCCCGCTGCCGTAAGTTTTCTTATACTTTGAACGAAAATTTAGCCGTGCCGGGGGTATTGCATTTTTGGCCGTATTGTGCATGACGGACGGCGGTTTGCCGAGGGGAAACAATAGTATTCGCAAAGAGATGCGGGGAAGCAGCACCGACGGACAATTGCTGCCGCCGCCGGCCAGTGCCCGGTGACATTTGCTGCCGCCGCCGGCCAGTGGCCGGTGACAATTGCTGCCGCCGAATATTGCAAAAGAAGTATCTATCTCTAATACAGGTTTCTTTCGGGGATGGTATGAGAGGGCCTTTCTTTTTTTCAAAAGAGCAAACTGTGCCCGCTGACAATGGATGCTGCCGAACCTGTCGATTGCATGTATATCCCCATAAACAGGTTTCTTTGGGGAGGGTACGGGAGGGGCCTTTCTTTTTAAAAAGAAAGGCCCCTCCCGTACCCTCCCCAAAGAAACCTGTTTATGGGGATATACATGCAATCGACAGGT
>JAFQGN010000238.1 GCA_017398245.1 Clostridia bacterium
ACCAGAACGGAGACCATCAGGCCCTGATAGGCGATATCAAAGCCCATGCCGCCGGAGAAGATGCCGGCCTTGGCATTGCGCGGCTTGCGGCGCATGATGTCGGGCTCGGCCTTTTCCATGCCCAGCGCGAGGGCCGGGAAGCAGTCGGTAACCAGGTTAATCCACAGCAGGTGCACGGGTTCCAGAATGGTGAAGCCCATGAGAGTGGCCACGAAGATACCGATGACCTCGCTCATGTTGGAGCCAAGAAGGAACTGGATGGCCTTGCGGATGTTGTCGTAAATGCGGCGGCCTTCTTCAACAGCGCCAACGATGGTGGCGAAGTTGTCGTCGGTCAGAACCATGTCGGCAACGTTCTTGGTAACGTCGGTACCGGTGATGCCCATGCCCACGCCGATATCGGCAGACTTGATAGACGGAGCGTCGTTTACGCCGTCGCCAGTCATGGCGGTGATATAGCCGGCCTCGCGCCAGGCGTTGACGATGCGGGTCTTATGCTCGGGCTGCACGCGGGCGTACACGCCGATGTTATACATTTCCTTGGAGAATTCTTCGTCGCTCATCTCGCTGAGCTGCGCGCCGGTGATGGCCTTCTTGCCGTTGGTCAGGATGCCCAGCTCCTTGGCGATGGCAACGGCGGTATCGACATGGTCGCCGGTGATCATGATCGCGCGGATGCCGGAGCTGTTGCACTGTTCAATAGCGTCCTTCACTTCGGGACGCACGGGGTCGATCATGCCGGACAGGCCCACGAAGCACAGATCCTTTTCCAGATCGGCCGCTTCATAGGAGGCGGGTTCGGCGTTGTACAGGCGCTGAGCGCAGGCCAGAACGCGCAGGGCACGGTCAGCCATGCTCTTGTTGGCCTGCAGAATGTTCTTGCGGTCGGCGTCCGTCATCGGCACGGTCTTGCCGCCCTTGAGGATCGTGGTGCACAGATCCAGAACCACGTCGGGCGCACCCTTGGTGTACTGGATGTAAGAGCCTTCGGCCTTGTGCACGGTGGACATCATCTTGCGGCCGGAATCGAACGGGGCCTCGCCGCTGCGGGGCAGTTGCTTTTTGAGCGCGTGCTTGGGCTGATCCAGCTTCGCCGCCCAGTTGACCAGAGCGACTTCGGTGGGTTCGCCGGTGACAGAGCCGTCCTCGGCCAGCTCGGCGTCGCTGCTCAGAGCCATGGCCTTGGCCAGATACTTTTCGTCTTCGCCGTAGAAATCGACCACGGTCATCTTGTTCTGGGTCAGGGTGCCGGTCTTATCCGAGCAGATGATCTGCGCGCAGCCGAGGGTCTCGACGGCGGTAAGACGGCGGATGATCGCGTTGCGGCGGGACATGTTCGTCACGCCGATGGAAAGCACGACGGTAACGACGGCGGCCAGACCTTCCGGAATGGCGGCGACGGCCAGCGAAACGGCGACCATGAAGGAGTTCAGAATGCTTTCAAAGTTCAGGCCGCCGGCGCGCAGCATCTGCACGACGAAGATGACGGCGCAAATGCCAAGGACCAGCCAGGTAAGCACCTTGGAAAGCTGGCTGAGCTTGATCTGCAGCGGGGTCTGGCCGTCTTCGGCGTTGGCCAGCGCATCGGCGATCTTGCCCATTTCGGTGTCCATGCCGGTGGCGGTGATCACGGCCTTGCCGCGTCCGTACACGACGGTGGAACCCATATAGACCATGTTCTTGCGGTCGCCCAGCGGGATATCGCCGCTGCCGTCCTTGAGGTTGATCAGATCGATAAACTTGGTAACCGGAACAGATTCGCCGGTCAGCGCGGCTTCTTCGATCTTCAGGCTGGCGTTTTCGATCAGTCGGCCGTCGGCGGGCACTGCGTCGCCGGCTTCCAGCAGAACGACGTCGCCCACGACGAGATCTTCACTGTGGACAGACATGATCTTGCCGTCGCGCAGCACGCGGGAGGTGGCTGCGGACATTTCCTGCAGGGCTTCGATGGCCTTTTCGGCCTTGCTTTCCTGATACACGCCCAGCACGGCGTTGACGATAACGACGGCCAGGATGATGATAACGTCGGTAAAGCTCTCGCCTTCGATCACGGCCAGAACGCCGCTGATGGCGGCTGCGGCCAGCAGGATCAGGATCATCGGATCCATCAGCTGGTTCACAAAACGCTTCAGGAGCGAATCCTTCTTGCCCTCTGCAAGCTTGTTCTTGCCGTTCTGTTCAAGGCGGAGAGCTGCCTCTTTTTCTGACAAGCCATCCTGCCCGCTCTTCACGTGCGCAAGAACGCTTGCCGCTTCCTCGCAATAGTGTTTCATACCGGGGTCCCCTTCCTTCTTGAATTATCGCATAATACTATGAAAAACATAGTATGCCTAAATGCGCTCAATATAACTATATAAGCAACTTCAAGTTTCAGCAATCCATTTTGACACATTTTAGCCAAATCTTTGCTTTGGTGAAAATCGTTTTTGGAATATGTTCAGGTTACGTTTCAGGAGCTTAACAAAATGGAAATTGCTTTGGAAAACATGTCTGCGCGCAGGGCCTTGCATTGCGTCTGCGTGGATGAGTATGCGCGTATCCGGCCTGTTTTACACAGTTGGTAAGCTCCATACCGGCAAGTATAGCAGAGGGAAACGGCGCAAAAACGAAGGAAAATGTACAGAAAACGAAAGCGAGTGCGAAGGTTTGCGCAAAACGGGCGCCGCCTGCACCGCAGCGGTTTTCTGCAGAGGAGAATGGGAACGACAGGCGATGGATTGCCTGCCGTTCCCATTTATGTTCATTCGCATGCCCATTCCTTGTTGGGGCGTTCGCCCATGCGCAGAACCAGCTCTCCGCCGGCGAGGATGTCCTCATGCTGCAGCTTTGCTGTGTTCCAAGCTTCGCCATTGAGCGAGGCCGACTGTATATACTTCGTCTTTTCCGTGTTGCCTTCCGCCCGGATGCTGAACGTGCGCCCGTTTTCCAGATGGATGTGCACGGCGCTGAATACGGGGCTGCCGATATCGTATTCGGGCTTTCCGGGGCAGACGGGGTAGAACCCCATGGCCGAGAACACGTACCATGCGCACATCGCGCCGCCGTCCTCGTCTCCGCAGATGCCAAAGGGCGTATCATTGAACCACAGGCGCATGATCTCGCGCAGTTTGCGCTGCGCTTTCCACGGCTGGCCGCTGTAATTGTACAGATAGGGGATGTGGAACGAGGGCTCGTTGCCCATGCAGAACTGGCCGATCAGGCCCGTTTCGTCCGGGAACTGGCCGAGGAAGGAGAATTTGTTCGTGCCGTACTGTTCCACGAACATCCGGTCGAGATAGCTCTCCAGCGCCTTTTGGCCGCCCATGAGCTCCATCAGGCCTGCGATATCGTGCTGCACATGCAAGGTGTAGGTCCATGCGTTACATTCGGCGAAATAGGCGCGCCCGCCCTGTCCGCCGGAAAGCTTCGGGTCGAAGTTCGGGACCCAGCTGCCGTCGGCCAGCTTCGGCGACATGAACCCCGTTTCGGCGTTGTACAGGTTTTTGTAGTTCTGCGCGCGCTTGGCATACAGGCTTTCGGCGTCAGGCCGTCCGGTCGCCTTGGCAAACTGAGAAAGGCACCACTCGTCGTAGGCCGTTTCCAGAGTCACGGAAACGCACTGCCTGCGCTCGTAGGAATGCACGCCCTCCAGCCATTCCGTTTCGCCTTCGGGCAGAGCGGGGAAGAACCCCTTTTCGAAATAGCATTTATCAAATTCGTTGATCGGCCCGAACGCCCAAGGCAGCTTTGTGGCCTGCTCTTCGTTTTTTACCATCGCTTCCCATGCCGTGTCGGCGTCGAAGCCGTGAAGCCCCTTGGCATATGCATCCGCGATCAGCGCAGTGGAGTGCTTGCCGATCATCACCGCGCGGCTGCCCTGCAGAGCCGGGAACGAAGGCATCCAGCCACTCTGCTCGTACATGCGGATGTACGAACGGATGATGTCCTGCTGACGAGCGGGCTCAAGCAGCAGCTGCAGCGGGTGCGCATCGCGATAGGTGTCCCAAAGGCCGTCGTTGGTGTAAAAATCCGTCGCATCTTCGTGCACCTTGCGGTCGAATGCGCTGTAATACCGACCGTATTCGGAAATATTGATCATCCTCTGGTGCACACGGTAGAGAGAGGTGTAGAAGATCTTCTTTTGCTGTTCGGTGCCGCCCTCCACTTCGATCCGGCCGAGCGTTTTATCCCAGATTTCCTGCGCGCGCTGCGCGATGGCATCGAAACCAAGCCCGGTCGTTTCTCTGCGCAGGTTATCCGCTGCCTGCTCGGCGTCGATGTAGGAAAAGCCGACTTTCACTTCCAGACAGATCCCCGGCGCAAAGCTAAGAAGCAGAGCGTTGCCATCCTGCCGGATCTCTTCCGGCGCGTGCGAAAATTCCGCCGCGAAGCAGCAGGGCACTCCCTGCCACACTTCGCTGCCACAGAGCAGGTCGTTTTGCATGAACAGTTCGCCATCGCCGCTGAGAGACGCGCGCAGATGCGCCGATTCGCCCTGCGGATAGGTGAAACGGTACACGGCACAGTGCTCCGTCACGGTATATTCGGCGTCGATGCCGCTCTCCTCCAGCAACACGCTTGCGCGGTAGCACTTCACACACTCAAAATCATGATCGTAGGAAGAGAAAAAATTCGGTTCATCGCCGCAATCGGGCATGAGAGATCCCTTGTTGGCCGGAAAACCGTAGATCACCGGCGCGAGGTACCGATCCGTGATCGTTTCGTCCAGAATCGGCCGGATCTGCGCCATGCTGTGCGGCAGATGCACCAGCGGCTGCGTGGCGGTGAGCAGATGCCCGATCGAGCCGATATAAGGATCCACATAATCCGATAAATGCTTCATTTCGCTTCCTCCCTGCGCCTGAGAAACGGGCGCGCGCCGTTTTTAACCTGTGCTTCTGATTATAGAGGATATCTGCCGGAAAGACAAGGACTTGCGGAGCGGGCCTGCCTTGTCAAGCACGCGCAGGTATGCTATAGTACCCACATAAACCCATAATATAAGGAAGCGGAGGGAACGGCATGGCAGGCATTCCGGCAAGTTTTGCTTTGATCCGTCAGGCGGTGGAAAAGCATCAGGAGCGCATCCTTGCGGCAGAGCGCTATATCTGGGCGAACCCCGAGACCGGGTATAAAGAGGTAAAAACGGCGAAATACATGGAAGAGGCGTTTGAGGCGCTCGGATACGAGCTGATCCGAGCGGGGGACATTCCCGGCTTCTATACGGTGCTGGATACCGGTCTGCCCGGGCCGGAAGTGCTGGTTCTGGGCGAGCTGGATTCGCTGCTGTGCCCGGAACACCCAGAAGCCGATCCGGCCACCGGCGCGGTACACTGCTGCGGACACCATGCGCAGTGCGCGGCGCTTATCGGCGTTGCAGCCGCGCTCAAGGAACCGGGCATGCTCGATGGCCTTTCCGGCCGCATCCGCCTGTGCGCTGTGCCGGCGGAGGAGCTTATCGAGATCGAATATCGCGCGCAGCTCAAGCAGCAGGGGCGCATCCGCCATATGGGCGGCAAATCGGAATTTCTGCGCCGCGGATACTTTGACGGCGTGGATCTTGCATTCATGGTGCATACATCCGGCGGGGAAAGCTTTTCCATGAGCGGCGGCTCGGTTGGCTGCCTTGCCAAAAAGGTGATCTATAAGGGCCGCGCTTCTCATGCGGGCGGAAGCCCGTGGGACGGCTGCAACGCGCTGTATGCTGCCAATCTCGGCCTGTCCGCCGTGAACTCCGTGCGCGAGACCTTCCGCGATAAGGACATGATCCGCGTGCATCCCATCATCACAAAGGGAGGCAGCGTGGTCAACGCCATTCCGGATACTGTGGTTGTGGAAAGCTATGTGCGCGGTTTGAGCTTTGCTGCGATCGAAGACGCGAACTTCCGCGTCAACCGCGCGCTCATCGGCGCGGCCCTGTCCCTTGGCGCGAATATTTCCATAGAAGATATCCCCGGCTACGCTCCGCTGACCAACAGCGAGGGCATGAAGCAGATGGCCGTCGAAGCGGCGGCTGTCATGCCGGAGGTGTCCGTCACCAATTCCGGCAATTTCGGCTCCGGCAGCACCGATATGGGCGATCTTTCTGTGCTCATGCCCGCCATTCACGGCTATGCGCCTGGCGCGGTAGGCAGGTCGCACGGCAGCGATTACCGCATCGAAAACCCGTATCTCGCGTGCGTAGGCAGCGCGATATGGCAGGTGTCCATGCTCGTCCTTCTGCTCAAGGACGACGCGCAGCGTGCAAAAGAGATCCTCGCGGGCTTCACGCCTCAGTTTGCCAGCAAGGAAGAATATTTCGCCGCGTTCGATCGGCTCGAATGCTCCGGCGATCGGATCGAATACACGGAAGACGGCGTAGCGAAAGTG
>JAFQGN010000029.1 GCA_017398245.1 Clostridia bacterium
CCCCTTGGCGGGGTTTCAGGGGCAGCGCCCCTGACGTATCCCCTGCCAGAGAGTCCAGAGAGGCGGAGCCTCTTTGGCAGAGGTCTGGGGACAGGGGCCTCAGCGTTCCCCCGTGCGCAGGGTTTCCAAAGGGACAGAGTCCCTTTGGCGGGAGTCCAGAGGGCAGAGCCCTCTGGCAGGGTGCAGGGGGCAGAGCCCCCGCCCCCGTTCCCCTGCGTGATCAGAGTTTATGCAGGTATTCGGAGCGGACGAAGACGGTGTATTCCCGATCCAGCTCGAAGCCGAGTTCCTCAGCAAGGGCGCGGGAAGCGGGGTTCTGGGCATCCCAATGGGGTGTGAGGCCCTTGAGCGCGCAGCGGCGCATGAGCCCGGCAGTACAGGCGCGCGCGAGGCCCTTGCGGCGATGGGCGGGAAGGGTGGCGACGTCCACCTCGATCTCACCGCGGAAGGTGATAAAAGAGGATGCCGCGCTGACGATCTCATCGCCCACTCGCACGGCGCATCCAACGCCCTCGCGCTCAAAGGCTTCGGGCGATGTATACTGGCGGCCGTGGCCGAAAGGGTTGAGGGATACATCGGCCGCGCACATGGAAGAGAGCAGATAGCCCGGGGGCAGCTGTTCTTCCAGGCGCATGAGGTGCTTGGTATCCGAAAGAAGCGGCGTGGGGCGCATGGCCCAGCGGGTGGCGGAGGCATATTCCGGATCGTGCCGGGCGAGGGCTTCCTGCCAGGCATCGCTCATGGGCACGACGATGCGGTTTTTGTAATTGCCCTGCAGATAGCTCCACAGCTTGGCATTGGGTCGGCCAAAGCAATAACACATGCCGGCAACGGCGATATAGCCGCTGTCGTCCACGCGCAGGTCTCCAAAGACGCCGGATTTGCAGGCTCTGAGCAAAAGTGCATCCATAAAAGGGTATTCTCCTCTTTTGTAAATCTTCAGCCGGTGAAGCTCTTGTCGATTTCGATAACGGCAAAGTACTGATCGCCCAGAAGCCGCACGCGCGCGCTGAGTTCTTCGGTGAGCTGGCGGTCGGAAAGGCGATAATGATGCGGGGCGACGACATCAAAAATGAGATTGGTGTGCGTCGGGCCGGGGACCATGCGGAAATCGTGCATGGTGAGGACGGGGTCAAATTCGCGCACCAGATCTTTGATGCGATGGTACATTTCGCTGATCTGGCTGTCGCTGGTCTGCACGGGGTCCATATGGATGGTAGCAAAGCAGCCCAGCTGCTCTTTCAGGGCGCGCTCGGCGTTATCCACTACATCGTGCAGGGCGAGAAGATCTCCCTCGACGGGGACTTCGGCGTGCAGGCTGACCATGAGGCGGCCTGCGCCGTAATCGTGCACGATGAGATCGTGCACGGCGCGGATATCCGGAAAGCCGAGGACGATCTTTTCGATACGCTCGACCAGCTCCTTATCCGGCGCGTGGCCGAGCAGCTCGTCCACGGTATCTTTGGCCGAGGAAAAGCCGGATTTCAGGATGAAGAGCGAGACGAGCAGGCCGCACCAGCCGTCGATATGCCAGTTCCAGACGTGCGAGGCGAGCATGGAGACGAGCACGAGCAAAGTGGCGACGGTATCGGAAAGGCTGTCCGTCGCGCAGGCCTTGAGCGGCGCGGAGGAGATGCGCTCTCCCACGGCGCGGTTATAGGCGTACATATACCCTTTGACCAGAACGCTGAGCACGAGGATAGCCGCGGGCAGGGCGCCAAAGGCCACCGGCTGGGGATTGCGGATGGCATCGACCGAGGAGGTGAGCAACTCGTAGCCCGTGAGCAGGATGAGGCCGGAAATGACGAGGCCTGTGATATGCTCCATGCGGCCGTGGCCGAAGGGATGGTCCGGATCGGGCTTTTGACCGGCGAGGCGGAAGCCCACGATGGTGATGATGGAGGAGGCCGCGTCGGTCAGGTTATTGAAGGCATCGGCCATGACGGCGATGGACGAGGCCATGAGCCCGGCGAGCAGCTTTACGGCAAAGAGCAGAAGGTTCAGCGCAATGCCGAGCGCGCCGCACAGGGCGCCATAAAAGCCGCGGGGATCAGCCTTTTTTTCGGGCGAAAACAGGCGGGTAAGCAAAGTGAGCACGGGGATGGATCAACACCTTTAAGCCGCCCGGAGAAACAGGCCCCGGTCGGCGGAAATTTTCAGCAATATGCTTTTGTTGGAACGCGGGTTATTTGATGGTGGCAGCGGCTTCGGCCTGCTTGAGCAGACGCCAGTAGTTGCCGCCGGCGATCTTTTCCACCTGCTGCTGGGTATAGCCGTGGTTGACGAGCAGATCGCAGAAGGCGGGCAGATAGGACGGGTCGTTCAGGCCCTCGGGCCAGGATTCGATGCCGTCGAAATCGGAACCGAAGCCCAGAACGTCTTCGCCGCCAAGTTCCATGATGGCGTCCATATGGCGCAGGCAATCGTCCAGAGTGGCTTCGCCCTGTTCCACAAGGAAGTGGGTATAGAAGTTCAGGCCGATGAAGCCCTTCTTTTCGATGATGGCCTTGACCTGTTCCTTGGTGAGGTTGCGGTGGATATTGCACAGGGGCTTATAGTTGGAATGGCTGGCGACCGGCGGAAGGGAAGCGTGGTCGATGACATCCCAGAAGCCCTTTTCGCTGAGGTGGGAGACGTCGGCGCAGACGCCGCGGGCGTCCATCTCCCTGAGCAGATGCAGGCCGAAGGGCTTGAGGCCGGGGCCGTCCTGCGCAGAGGGGTAGGCGATCTCGTTTTCGTTGTTCCAGGTCAGCGCGATGAGACGCAGATGATAGCGGGAATGGAATTCATCCAGACGGGCGATGCTGCCCTCCAGAATTTCGCCGCCTTCGATGGAGAGGACGGCGCCGGGGGCTTCGGGCATTTCATCGGGCAGAAGGCCTTCGTAGATCTTCACGCCCACTTTTTCGCGGTTTTCGAGCATGGCGACAGCCTTTTTATAGGGCTCGCCCGCCGGGCCGCGGCCGCCGGCGAACATGGCAAGGGTCTGCAGGCAGACGTTGCCGTCCTTAAGGCGCTGGGCGGTGACCTGACAGGTTTGCGGGTCGCGGTTGCCTACTCCGATGGAGAACAGGGTATCGCAATGGGCGTCGGCAATTTTCCACTTCATATATATGCAGTCCTTTCGTTTGAGAAGATGAAGATTTATGTTAAATTATACCGCAAGGCTCCGTTTTCGGCAATACAAAAGTCTGCCGGAGGCGGATTTTCGTGAAATTTTCCTTCTCTTTGCTGACAGGAGGCGCGCAGGGGACGTATAATAGGGAAACAGAAAGGGGCGCGCAAGGATGAACGGGAAGACGAACAAGCTTTTGCAGCTGTTTCTTACCACTTTATATATCAGCTCGTGCACATTCGGCGGCGGGTTCGTGATCGTGACGTTCATGAAGAGAAAGTTTGTGGACGAGTACGGCTGGATCAGCGAGCCGGAAATGCTGGACCTGACCGCGCTGGCGCAATCCTCTCCCGGGGCGATCGCCGTGAACGCGGCGATACTGGTGGGCTGGAAGGTCGGCGGGTTCGCGGGTATGCTCTCGGCCGTGCTGGGGACGATCATACCGCCGATGGTGATCATTTCGGTCATTTCGCTGTTTTATGCGGCGTTTGCGGCGAACAAATATGTGGCGCTGGCGCTGCGCGGGATGCAGGCGGGCGTTGCGGCGGTGATACTGGACGTGGTCTGCTCGCTGGGGGCGAATGTGCTCAAGCAGTCTTCGCCGTGGAATTACGTGGTGATGCTGAGCGCGTTCGTGGCAACGTTTATTTTCAAGGTGAATGTGGTGTGGATCATTCTGGCCGCAGGCGTGATCGGCATCGTGCGCGCGATGGCTGCGCGGAAAGGGGCCGGCGCTTAAGGTGGGGCTCATCGGAAGGCGCAGGCGCTGTTTTTTAGGGCTGAATTGCGGACGGAAGGAGGCGGGCATGCTGTGATCGGACGTTTATTTCTTGCATTTGCGCAGATCGGGCTGTTTTCCATTGGCGGCGGGTACGCGGCGATGCCGCTGATCCAAGAGCAGGCGGTGGAGCTGAACAAATGGCTGACAATGGCCGAGTTCGGCGATTTGGTGACGATCGCGGAGATGACGCCGGGGCCGATCGCGCTGAACGCGGCGACGTTTGTGGGCACGCGCATGGCGGGCATAGCGGGGGCGATCGCGGCGACGATCGGCTGCATAACGCCTTCGTTGCTGATCGTATCCGCGCTGGCGTTCATCTATTTTAAGTACAGAAAGCTCAGCGCGCTGCAGAGCATACTGGGGTCCTTGCGCCCGGCGGTGGTGGCGCTGATCGCAAGCGCGGGGCTGGGTATCCTCAAAAATGTCGTGTTCGGCGGAGGCGCGGCCGCGTTTGTGCATGTGGATTGGATCGGCACGGGGCTGTTTGCGGCAGCGTTTGCCGTGCTGCGGTGGAAAAAGCCGAACCCGATCCTCGTGATGAGCGCGTGCGGCGCGCTGGGACTGATCGGCTATTCGATATTTCAATGAGGCAAAGGAGGGCTTTGGCCCATGGAACGCGTACTGATCACCGGGCTGACGGGCCGAAGCGGCACGTATTTTTTGCAGGAGCTGGCCGCGCAGCCGCCCGAGGGCATGCGCTTTGCGGCGATCGTGCGGCCGACATCGGACACGGCGGCGATCGGGCAGAGCGGGCTGGAGATCGACTTGCGCAAGGGGACGCTGTATGACGAGGCGTTTTTGCGCGAGGCAACGCGCGGGGTCGACACGCTATTGCACATTGCAGGGACGCGCAAATCTCTGAAGCTGGTTCGCGCGGCGGTGGAAAACGGCGCAAAACGGCTGATTTTGGTGCACACGACGGGGATCTTTTCCAAATACCAGTCTGCAAAGGCGGATTATATCGCCATTGAAGAGGGGATCCGCGAGCTGATCGCAGGAAAAGGAATTTCTCTGACGATACTGCGGCCGACGATGATCTACGGAAGCGCGAACGACGGGACGATTGCTAAATTCTTCGGCATGGTGAAGAGGCTGCCGGTGATCCCGCTGGTGGGCGGCGGGCATTATGCGCTGCAGCCCGTGCATCAGAGCGACCTGGGGCGCGCATATTATCAGGTTCTGGTGCATGCGCAGGAGACGGCGGGGAAGGAATACAACCTTTCCGGCGGGACGAAGATCGACTTTATCGATCTGATGAAGGAGATCGGCCGCGTGACAGGAAAGAAGCCGGTATTTGTGCCGGTGCCGGTGGGGCTGGCGCACGGCGCGGCGCGCGCGGTGTTTGCGCTGAGCCGGGGAAAGGCGGATTACCGGGAGAAGGTTTTGCGCATGGCAGAGGACAGGAGCTTCAGCCACGAAAAGGCCGCGCGGGATTTCGGCTATGCGCCGATGCCGCTTGCAAAGGGGCTTCTGCTGGAAGCGAAAGCCATACAAAAGGCCGAAAAATAACATAAAAAACTTGCACTACAGGGGCGAACGTGTTAGACTAACCCCCGGAGCAGAAAGTTCTTTAAGATCGGTACCGTGATGCCGACAAGAGCGAACATACCGCACCGGGCGCGCGCCCGTGTGTCAAGCAAGTATGCAAGCCCTGCCGGTGAGCGGCGGGGCTGTTTTTTTATTGCCCGCGATGCGTTTTTGCGAAAAAGGGGGTGCGCGCGATGGCGGAGAGGATCAAGGCCGAGATCATGGACGAGGCCGCGCTGGGCCGCGCGCTGACACGAATGGCGCACGAGATCACCGAGCGCAACCACGGAACAGAGGATCTGGTTCTGGTAGGCGTGCTGAGCCGGGGCAAGGTGCTGGCGCAGAGGCTGGCCAAGGCGATAGAACGCTTCGAAGGCGTGAGCCTGCCCTGCGGCGAGCTGGATATCAACCATTACCGGGATGATCTGGCAGCCGGGGAGCAGAACCCTGTCCTTCGAAAGGCGGAGCTGCCGTTTTCCATTGTGAACAAAAAGGTTATCCTTGTAGACGACGTGCTGTACACCGGGCGCACGGTTCGCGCGGCGATCGAGGCCATTTTCGCCACGGGCCGCCCCAAGGGCATACAGCTGGCGATACTGATCGACCGCGGGCACAGGGAGCTGCCCATCCGCGCGGATTATGTGGGCAAGAGCATACCGACTTCGCACCAGGAGAAGGTGAGCGTGCGGATCCCGCCGTTTGACGAGGAGACGGCCGTGGTGCTGGTCGAAAGGGACTGACGCGCAAAGCGCGTTCTTTCGAACATACGCAGCCGAGGGTTCCGGCAGCGAAGCACGGCGCGGGGGCAGCATGACGGAATGCCGGGCGCCGTGAGCCGCGTTCCCGCTTTTATGACGCGGGAGAGGATCATTTTATGGAGACCAACGCTTTTCCGGAAGGGGTAAGCGCTGATCATATTATCAATTTACCAAAGGGGGATTTCTCTTATGGCTAAGAATCAGGCCAAGGAAATGAACCAGGCGATCTACGACGCGCGCACTCTGGGCACGCCGAAGATGATCATTCTGGGCATCCAGCACATGTTCGCCATGTTCGGCGCCACCGTGCTCGTGCCGATGCTGACCGGTCTGAGCGTTTCCGCCACCCTGCTGTTCGCGGGTCTGGGCACGCTGCTGTTCCACTTCCTGACCAAGGGCAAGGTGCCCGCGTTCCTGGGCTCTTCCTTCGCGTTCCTGGGCGGCTATGCTGCCATCACCACCTGGAACGAGATCACCGAGGCGGGCGAGACCGTTTCCGTCCTGCATGCGGACATGCTGCCCTATGCCTGCGTGGGCGTGTTCTGCGCCGGACTTCTGTATGTCGTGATCTCCGCTCTGTTCAAGGCGTTCGGCGCCAAGAAGGTCATGCGCTTCTTCCCGCCGGTCGTCACCGGCCCGATCATCATCTGCATCGGCCTGATCCTGGCCAACTCCGCCATCAACAACTGCGTCGCCTCCTGGCCGATCGCTCTGCTGGCCATCGCCGTGGTCATCGTGTGCAATATCTGGGCCAAGGGCATGCTCAAGATCATCCCGATCCTGATGGGCGTTGTGGTTTCCTACATTGTGGCTGCTCTGTGCGGTATGGTCGATTTCACCCCCGTGGCTGAAGCTGCGTGGATCGGCCTGCCCTTCCAGATGAAGGACACCGTGTTCTCCCTCTTCGGCGGCGAAGGCACCGTGAACTACGCCGGCGAGACCCTCACCAAGGGCACCATGATTCTCACCGCCATCATCTCCATCATGCCCATCGCTCTGGCGACCATGATTGAGCACATCGGCGACGTGTGCGCCATCTCCTCCACCACCGAGAAGAACTTCATCGAGGATCCGGGCCTGCACCGCACCATGCTGGGCGACGGTCTGGCCACCTCTCTGGCCGCGCTGTTCGGCGCTCCGGCCAACACCACCTACGGCGAGAACACCGGCGTTCTGGCGCTGACCAAGGTGTATGACCCGCGCGTCATCCGCATTGCGGCCGGCTTCGCCATCCTGTTCTCCTTCTGCCCGAAGTTTGCTGCCCTCATCTCCTGCATGCCCACCGCTACTATCGGCGGCGTTTCCCTGATCCTGTACGGCATGATCTCCGCCGTCGGCGTACGCAACGTGGTTGAAAACCAGGTCGACTTCACCAAGAGCCGCAACGTCATCATCTGCGCTCTGATCATGGGTCTGGCTCTGGGCGTCAACTTCTCCAACGTGGGCGCCATCGCCTTCTCCATCGGCGGCATCAACATCGCGCTGTCCGGTCTGGCTGTGGCTGCTATCGTCGGTATCGTCGTCAACGCGATCCTGCCCGGCAAGGATTACGAGTTCGGCAAGAGCGAACTGGGCGACAAGAGCGTCAACTTCAAGGTCTGATCAAAATGAGAAAAACCGGTCTGTGCAAAGGCACAGGCCGGTTTTTTATTTTGCAATTGGGGAGACGCGAAGGAACGGCGGGACTCTGTCCCCATACCCCTGCTTAAGGGAATGATTCCCTTAAGAATCCCCAATATTGGGGTTGGAATATTTCTATACGTAATAAGAAGAGCCCGGCAAAACGTACCGTTTGGGCCGGGCATGTTGGTTAAGCTGTTCACATGATTCTGTATGATAGCGCAAGGCTGACCCATGCCGGTGGCCAGTACCGACAGACATTTGCTGCTGCCGCCGGGCTGTGCCCGGAGACATTAGCTTCCGCCGGACAGATCGATAGAACTGCTATTTCTATAGCGAAAGGTCGGCCCATGCGGTACGCATTGCCGACCTTTTTCATTATTACAATATGTGATTCTATACGCATATACGGGATTCCAAAGGGACGAAGTTCCTTTGGCAGGGGTGCAGGGGGGGGCAGCGCCCCCGCCGTACCCCTCCTGCCTCAGTTCCAGAGATCGACGAGCTGCACGTTCTGGAAATAATGCAGGACGATCTCCTCGGCGGAGCGGCCCTGTTCGGCGAGGTTATACGCGCCCCACTGGCTCATGCCCACGCCGTGGCCATAGCCGCTGCCGCGGAAGACGACCTCGCCATCGAGCACGGTAACTTCGCTGAGCATGGCGGATTTGAAGCGGGTGGAATCGAGCGCAAGGCGCAGCGCGGGGGCGGAGACGGTTTTCCCGTTCACAACAAGCGTGATTGCGCGGCCGGAGGAGCTGGTTTCGCCGATGGAAATGCTTTCCACCGCGCCGGTCTCGGCGCCGAGCTTGGCGCAGGCTTCGCCGACTTCGCGCGCGCTGAAGCGGGCGGTCCAATTCTTCACTGTGGTGGGGGCTTTGTCGGATTCCATGCCCTCGACGGTCCGGGTATAGGCGGGCTCGTCCTGCGGGTATTCCAGCCCGGGTTTGGCGAGCTCGGTCTGGCCGCCGGAATGGGCGTGGAACCAGGTATAGGGCAGTTCGCCGCCGGAGGCGAGCACCATGCCCTTGGTTTCCTCTACCGCGCGGCGAATGCGATCGTTCACGGCGGATTCGTTATAGGCCTGCGCCTCGGAAATATCGGTGGAGATATCGGCGTCCTCGTATTTGGACTGCTTTTCACCGACGAATTTGAGCGTGAACGTGCGCGCGAGGATGGCCTGCGCCTTGAGCGCTTCCATGGGCCAATCGTTGCGCATTTCGCCGGCGAGCACGCCTTCGACATAGGTCTCGATATCCATTTCCTGATAGCGCTGCGCATCGGCGATATAGACGGTGAGCAGCGGAACGCCCTCGACGGTATCGAGCTTGTCCGGAATGAGCGAGGCTTCGCCGGGGGTGGCTATGCCGGAAGGCAGGTTCGGGTTTACATCGGGCTCGGTTTCGCCGACAGAGCGGCTGCAGCCGGTAAGGGCAAAGAGCAGCGCCATGGCGAGCGCTGCGGGTTTCCATTTTCTGTTCATCGCGATCCCTCTCTTTCGGGAACAGTATCTGCCGAAGCGGCGCGTTCTATGCGGCCGGAAAAGCGACATTTGGAATGAGGAATTTGACGTTTGGGCTGTTTTCGCTTTTCGCGGGCGGCGTTTTGCGGTATACTGTGTTTAGAGCGCGAAAGTTTGCGCGCGGAAAGGAAAGAATGAGATGTTTTATTGGGATCCGACGTACATACTGATTGTGCCCGGGCTGCTGCTGGCTCTGTTTGCGCAGATGAAGGTGAAATCCGCCTTTGCGCGCGGGCAGAAGCTGCGTTCGGCGAACGGATTTACGGGAGAAGAGGCCGCGCGGCGGATGCTGGCCATGCGGGGAATATACGACGTGCAGATCGAAAGCGTGCGCGGGAAGCTGAGCGACCATTACGACCCGACGACGAAGACGCTGCGGCTTTCGAACGATGTGCGCTATTCCGATTCGGTGGCCGCGATCAGCGTAGCCTGCCACGAGGCGGGGCATGCGATCCAGCATGCCGAAGGGTACGGTCCGCTGAAGCTGAGGACGGCGTCTGTTCCGGCGGTGAACATCGGCTCCAATCTGGCCTGGCCGATCTTCGTGCTGGGGCTGATCGTGAGCTGGCAGCCGCTGGTGGAGGCCGGGATCTGGCTGTTCGGGCTGACGGTGCTCTTTGCGCTGGTCACGCTGCCTGTGGAATTCAACGCAAGCCGGCGTGCGATGCAAAGCGTGGCCGAGGCCGGGATACTGTACCCGAGCGAGGAAGGCGAGGCGAGGAGCGTGCTCAACGCCGCGGCGATGACCTATGTCGCCTCCGCCGCGATGGCGATACTGCAGCTTTTGCGGCTGCTGGCGATCGCCGGCGCGGGCAGGCGAAGGGACTGACGGGCGCATCTTTTGAGGTGAAAACATGAAGATATACGATATATCGCAGGAGGTGTTTTCCTGCGCGGTGTACCCCGGCGACACGAAGCCGCAGAGGCAGGTTCTGCATTCTACTGCGGCGGGAGACCTGTACAACCTGACGGCGTTTGCCATGTGCGCGCACAACGGAACCCATGTGGACGCCCCGTTCCATTTTCTCGGCGACGGGAAGACGATCGACCATACGGAATTGGAGACGTATGTAGGCGAATGTTATGTTGCGCGGCACGCGGGAGAGGTGACTGCGGAGGACGCGAAGGCTATTCTGGACAGAGCATGCGGCGCGCAGCGGATCCTGATCGCGGGAGACGTGGTGGTAACGGCGCAGGCGGCGCAGGTGTTTGCCGAATCCGGAATCAAGCTGCTGGGCAACGAAGGGCAGTCCGTCGGGCCGGAAAACGCGCCCATGCAGGTGCATCTGATTTTGCTGCGCAAAGAGATCGCGCTTCTGGAAGGCATCATTTTAAAGGATGTCCCGCAGGGGCGGTATTTTCTGTGCGCTGCGCCGCTGAATCTGGCCGGAGCTGACGGCGCGCCCTGCCGCGCGCTTTTGATCGATACCGAAACGACCTGATTTTCATTCCATTTGAAGGGGGAAACGGGAGATGAACAAAAGAGAGAATCTGATTTCGCTGTACAGGCGCAAGGGATATGAAAAGGTGCCGTTTTCGTTTGACCTTTGCCCCTCTTTGATGAAAAAGTTCCGCGAGATCTACGGCGCGGAAGCGAACCCCGCCGAGACGTTCGATTTTGCGGCGCGCTCTGTGCGCGACGGCATTCTGCGCGCGGAAGACATGGACGTGAGCAGGTTTGAAAAATACTACACCGATCTCAAGCCCGGTTCCACCATCGATACCTGGGGCGTGGGACATGAGCCCGGCTCCTCGGCCGCGGTGCACATGACCTATATGCGCAATCCGCTGAAAAACTGCGAGAGCGTATCCGAAATGGAGGACTACCCCTTCCCGGATTACACGAAGGCCGATTACAGCCACCAGAGGGCGCAGGTGGAGGACATCCACGGCAAGGGGCTGGCGGCCTGCGGCAGCATGCAGATGACCATCTGGGAAGCGGCATGGTACATGCGCGGCATGGAAGAGCTGATGATGGACATGCTGGAAGAGGACGAGAAGGCGGATTACATTCTCGACTATGTGACGAAGCAATCCATGCACAGGGCGGCGAAATATGCCGAAGCGGGCTGCGATATGATCTTTTTGGGCGACGACGTGGGCATGCAGCACTCGATCATGATGAGCGAGAGGCTGTACTGCGATTATCTCAAGCCCCGGCTCAAACAGGTCATCGACGCGGCGCGCGCAGTGAACCCGAACATTCTGGTGCTGTACCACAGCGACGGATATGTGGAGCCGTTCATCCCGCATCTGATCGAGATCGGCGTGGACGTGCTCAACCCGGTGCAGCCGGAATGCATGGACTTTAAGAAGATCCATGCCGAGTATGGCGACAGGCTCTCCTTCAACGGAACGGTGGGCACGCAGACGACCATGCCCTTCGGAACGCCGGACGACGTGCGGCGCGTGGTGTTCGAAAACCTGGAGACCGCGGGCGACAAGGGCGGCCTGTTCCCCTGCCCGACGCATCTGCTGGAGCCGGAGGTACCGTGGGCGAACATCGAGGCGTTCATTAAAGCGTGCGAGGATTTTAAGTAATATGCCAGCAGCGCATCGTCGAGGCGTTCGGCAAGGCGTGCGAGGATTTTGAGCGATGTGCCGCAACACGTTATCGCGGTATGCATTAAAGCGTGCGAGGACTTCAAGTGATGCGGCCGCAGCGCAATTAAGGCGTTCATTCGTGAGTGAGGATTTTAAGTGATGGAGAAAAAGCGGGAGATGTGGCGCATCGTCGCAGCGGCGGCGGCTGTCGGCTGGATCGTATGGACATGGGTGCAAAAGGGCATCGGCGGGCAGATGGCCGGGATGCCGAAGGAGGATATGCTGCCCATTCTGCTGACGACGGCGGCGGTCAGTTTGGGAAAAGTTGCGCTGATCGCGGCGGGGCTTTGGCTGGCGAAGCGCATTGCCATGCTTTTTCAAAGGAAATAACAAAACACCGGGCTGCAAGGACGCGGCCCGGTGTTTTCTGTTGCGCGCGCGGCGGCAGGAAGGCGCGGCAAATTGGAATTGGTAAGTCTCAGTTACAACTTCAACATTGCAATAATCTCATTTCCATCCATTTCACCAGTTTCGACAAAACCAAAGCTCGCATACAACCTTCTGGCTACCTCATTTTC
>JAFQGN010000239.1 GCA_017398245.1 Clostridia bacterium
AAGGAACAGGACGCAAAATCTACCGCGATCGGCTTTTTGACGGATATGCCCGCGCATATCGAGATGATCGCCGGCCGCTGCTTTGAGCCGGGGATCAACGAAAACGGATGCTACGAGCTGATCATCAGCCAGAGCGCGATGGCCGATCTCGACCTGCTGCTGGGCGAAAAGTTCACCGCAGTGGCGCATACCGGGCCGCAGGGAGAGGAGCTGCGCTTTGAGGTCGTCGGCGTGTACACGTTCTCTTCGCCGAACGATGTGTACTGGGTGCGCACGCCCACGAGCTACCGCAACGAATGCTTTCTGCCGGAGGAGACGTTCCGCACGCTGTTTGCAGACATGGACGCCCTGCGCTACAGCCTGACGGGCTATTGGTACTCCATTCTGGATTACGAGCAGATGCGGGGCGAGAATGTGGCGGCGATGTATGCCACGAGTCAGGAGATCGCCGAGCATTTTGACATTACCGGGTACCGGTATTACGACAATTTCGGAAAAATCTTTGAAGATTATCTGGTTAAGGCTGAAAAGGTGAACGTGACGCTGCTGGTTTTGCAGGTGCCGATCTTCGTTCTGCTGGCCGCGTTCATCTTTATGGTATCGCGCCAGATGCTGGAAATGGAGCAGAGCGAGATTTCCATTCTGAAGAGCCGCGGCGCGGGAAAGAGCCAGATCATCGGCGTGTATTTCCTGCAAAGCGTGATTCTTGCGCTGATCGGCCTGTGCGGGGGCGTGCCGCTGGGCGTATGGCTGTGCCAGGTGCTCGGTTCGGCCAATGCGTTTCTGGAGTTCGTTTCCAGGCGCGCGCTGGACGTGCAGCTGGACGAACGGGCGCTGCTTTTTGCCGGGCTTGCCGCGCTGTTCTCTATCGGAACCATGGTTCTGCCCGTGCTGCGCTATTCGAGCGTGAGCATCGTAAACCAGAAGCAGCAAAAGCACAGGCGTTCCGACGCGCCGATGTGGCAGAAGCTGTATCTGGACTTCATTTTGCTGGGCGTTGCGCTGTACGGCCTGTATTCGTTCAACGGGCAGAAGGATATTCTGGCGCAGAGAGTGGCCGACGGCGCAAGTCTCGACCCGCTGCTGTTTTTGTGCTCTTCGCTGTTCATTCTGGGCGCGGGCCTTGTCGCCGTGCGCATCGTTCCCATGCTCGTCTGGCTCATCTTCACCGCAGGCAAGCGCCTGTGGAGCCCGGCGATGTACGCCTCCTTCCTGCGCGTGCTGCGCACGAGAAAGAGCCAGGGGTTCATCATGGTTTTCCTCGTCATGACCATCGCGCTGGGCATGTTCAACGCGCAGGCGGCGCGTACCATCAACGGAAACGAGGAGGACCGGATCCGCTATCTGACCGGAACGGATATTGTGATCCGTGAGGCGTGGGAAGACAACTCCGCGCAGGCGGGCGAGGGCGGCTCGGTCATGTATGAGGAGCCGGATTTTGACCGGTATACCACGCTGGAGGGCGTGCAGAGCGCGACAAAGGTGCTGTGGAACGACACGGGCATCGCATCGGTCAACTCGGGCAAGACCCTGCAGGGCGTGCAGATCATGGGCATCCACACAAAGGAGTTCGGCGAGACGATCCGGTTCAAGGACGGGCTGCTCCCCCGCCACATCAACGAATATCTCAACGCTATTTCGCAGAACACGAACGCCGTGCTGGTTTCGCAAAACTTTGCGGATAATCTGGGATACAAGCTGGGCGATGTGATCAGCTACAAGTGCGAGCTGGGCAACAATATTCGCGGCATCATTTACGGCTTTGTGGAATACTGGCCGACGTACAACGCGGTCACTTCGCGCACGGGCACGGACGGACGCGTTTCCGAGGTCAACCAGTATCTGATTGTGGCGCATCTTTCGCAGCTGCAGGCCAAATGGGGCGTGACGCCCTATCAGGTCTGGATCCGTGCCGAGGACGGCACGCGCTTCTTCCACGATTACATCGCTGAGGAAGAGATCGAATACTGGTCTTTGCTGGACGCGGACGAGCAGCTGGTGAACCTGAAGAACGACCCGATCTTCCAGGGGACGAACGGCATTCTGACGGTCGGCTTCATCGTGGTGCTCTTGCTGTGCACGGTCGGCTTCCTGATCTATTGGATCTTGTCGATCCAGTCGCGTTCGCTTCAGTTTGGTATTTTCCGCGCAATGGGCATGTCCCTGCGCGAAATCATCAGCATGCTGCTGAATGAGCAGGTGTTTATTTCGGGCATGTCCATCGCAACCGGCGCGCTGGTGGGGCAGCTGGCTTCCCGGTTCTATATCCCGCTGATCCAGATCTCTTACGCTCCGGCGGACGAGGTGATCCCGCTGGCGGTCATCAGCGACAGTGCGGACACTTTGCGTCTGTTCGGCGTGGTCGGCGCGGTGATGCTGATCTGCCTGGTCATTCTGGGCATCCTCATCTCCCGCATCAAGATCGCTCAGGCGCTCAAGCTTGGCGAAGACTGACGGAAAGGAGCGAGAGAACATGCTGAAAACCATAGGCGTAAAAAGAAAATTTCCTATTTCCGGCGGCGGAGACTTCTGGGCGCTCAAGGGCGTGGACATCCACGCGCCGAAGGGGCAGTTGACCATCCTGCGCGGGCGCAGCGGTTCGGGAAAAACGACGCTGATGAACATCCTCGGCGCGCTGGACATGCCCACGGAAGGCGCGGTGGTATTCGACGGGCGCGACATCGTGAAGCTGGATGAAAAGGCGCGCACGCGCCTGCGCAGGCAGGAGATCGGCTTTGTGTTCCAGTCTGTCGCGCTGATCCCGATGCTTTCGGCATACGAAAACGTGGAATACGCGCTGCGGCTTTCCCGCTTCAAGGGCGACAGGAAAGAGCGCGTGACCGAATGCATGCGCATGGTCGGCCTAGAAAAGCGCATGCACCACATGCCGCAGGAGCTTTCCGGCGGCGAGCAGCAGCGCGTGGCCATCGC
>JAFQGN010000240.1 GCA_017398245.1 Clostridia bacterium
CTCGCTCAGCGGCTGCTCGCGGCATTCACGCCCGAGCCTGTCCAGCCAGTACAGAAAGGCGGCGAGCGTTTTGCCTGTGCCCGTAGGCGCGCTGATGAGCACATCACGCCTGGAAGCCACCGCAGGCCAGCCCTGCTCCTGCACGGCGGTCGGTCGCCCGATACAATCACTAAACCAGCGCTGCGTCGCATCCGAAAACAAACTCAGCGGCAATGCGGCCTCCTCCTTTTCGGCACAAATGGGGAAGAGGGCTTACTTTTTGCCCATTTCCTCCTGTTTTTCCATCATGCGCAGCTGCGCTTCCACCAGCGCGAGCCTGCCCTGACGCTCGGCCGCCTCAGCCTGCTTGCCGTCGGCATACTCCGCCGCGTCGTGCGCCTTCTTCAGCGAACGCACGGCCTCGCGGTCCATCATCGTGTTCGTGCCCATGCATGCGCGGCAGCGGTACCCGCATTCCGGGCAAACGCAGCCCAGCGCCATGCTCTCTGCCTGTACCATATACGCGCCGCATTCAAAGCAACCGCATCGCATCGTTTTCCATCTCCTTTGGGAATAATCCTGCTTTTAGTATAGCATTTTACGCTTCTTTACGCAACTGGCTGCGTATAATTCGCAGTAAAAAAAGGCAGCCCTCATCTTGAGGACTGCCCTTTGGTATTATTTATTGATCGTACCGGCTTCCTGCAAAAGCGCGTGCAAAATGTGCATTGCCGCCTGTACGCCGCCTTTGTGGCCCCGTGTGACGACCACGGGCAGCGTGCTTTCCCATGCGCGTTCCTTCAGCTGTACAACGCTTGCATATCCCGTCGGCGCGGCCAGAATGGCCACATCGTGCATGGGCAGCAGTTCGTTGCGCGTCAGCAGCTTATTCAGAGCCATCGGCGCGCTGCCGATCACAAACAGCTTCATTCCCGGCAGATTCATCGCGTGCTCTACTGCGATTTCAGCCCGCGTCACCCGCTTTTTCTCGGCTGCGGAGATCACGTTCGGGTCGTCAATAAAGCAAGTGATCGTCAGCCCCAGCTGTTCGATCAGCTTCGTATCCGCAGAGGAGAGCGAGAGCATCGTATCGGTAATGATCGTTCCGCCGCTGAGAACGAGCCTGCGAATAAAGGTCAGCGCAGTCGGGCTGAAGTGGATGCTCTGCACGAGAGAAGTGTCCGCGGTCGCTTGTTCCACTCGCGTCAGGATCTGCTGCATTTCGCTGGTCAGATACGGCATGTTTGCACGATGCCTCTGCTTCCAAGTCTGTCCGTTGCGCGCCAAATCCCGTCACCGCCTTGCCGTTGTTCGCGCACCCACATGTCGCAACAAGACAATTTTGCTGTTTGAACGACGAATTTTGCAACGATGCGCGCACTAACAACTTTAACAGATTCCTTTTGAAATTGCAAGGTTAGAATCGTGTATAAAATGGACCAAGTTTATTAGGATTGTTAAAAGTTCAGATGGAGACTGTTGTTTTCCACATCAATGCAGATGTCCGCGTGCGGCGGAATATTCCCTGCGATCATTTCGCGTGCCAGTAGCGTTTCCACATGCCGGGAAAGGTACCTGCGCAGCGGCCTCGCGCCGTAGATCGGATCGTACGCCTCCTCGATGATAAACTCCTTCGCTTCATCGCTCAGCCGCAGAGTGATCTGCTTGTCCGCAAGCCGTTCTTCCAGCCTGCCCAGCATCAGATCCACGATCTTTGCAATTTCGTTCTTCGTCAGCGGGGTGAAGAACACCGTCTCATCCAACCTGTTCAAAAATTCCGGCCGGAACTTCGTCCTGAGCAGCGCGCTGACCTGTGCTTGCGCCTGTTCGCTCAAGTTTGCTTCTGCATCGATTCCGTTCAGGATGATGTCCGAACCCAGATTGCTGGTCAGGATCAGGATCGTGTTCTTGAAATCCACCGTGCGCCCCTGCGAATCGGTGATGCGCCCGTCGTCCAGCACCTGCAGAAGGATGTTGAACACATCCGGGTGAGCCTTTTCCACTTCGTCAAACAGCACGATGTAATAGGGCTTGCGCCGCACGGCTTCGGTCAGCTGCCCGCCCTCCTCGTATCCGACATATCCGGGAGGCGCTCCCACGAGCCTCGTCACCGAAAATTTGTCCATATATTCGCTCATATCGATGCGCACAATGGCTTTTTCGTCGTCGAAAAGCGCCTCGGCAAGAGCTTTGGCGAGCTCTGTTTTGCCAACGCCCGTCGGCCCGAGGAACAGGAACGAGCCGATCGGTCGGTTCGGATCCTGGATGCCCGCACGGGAGCGCAGAATAGCTTCGGCCACCTTCTGCACGCCGTCGTCCTGACCGATCACGCGCTTGTGCAGCTGCTTGTCCAGGTGCAGCAGCTTCTCGCGCTCGCTTTCCACCAGCTTTGCAACCGGTATACCCGTCCACCGCGCCACGATCTTGGCGATCTCCTCGTCCGTCACGCGGTCGCGCAGCAGCGTGCGTTCTGCCTTTTCGCTGGAAAGCTTTTCGCTTTCCGCCAGCTTTTTCTGCAGCTCGGGCAGCCTGCCGTAGGTCAGCTCCGCCGCCTTGTTCAAATCGTAATTCCTCTGCGCCAGTTCGATTTCCGCGTTTACCTTTTCGATCTCCTCGCGGATCGCGCGCACAGAGCCGATCGAGTTCTTCTCGTTTTCCCATTTCGCCTTCATGGCAGAAAATTCGGCGCGCTTGTCGGCCAGCTCCTGCCGGATCTCGCGCAAATGCTCTGCCGAACGCTCGTCCGTTTCCTTGGCCAGAGCCGCCTCTTCGATTTCCAGCCGCATGATCTGCCTTTGCAGCGTGTCCAGCTCTGCCGGCAGCGAATCGATCTCCGTGCGCACCAGCGCGCAGGCTTCGTCCACAAGGTCGATCGCCTTGTCCGGCAGGAAGCGATCGGAAATATACCGGTTGGAAAGGTTCGTCGCCGCGATCAGCGCCTGATCGTCGATCTGCACGCCGTGATACACCTGATAGCGTTCCTTCAGTCCGCGCAGGATGGAGATCGTATCCTCCACCGTGGGCTCATCCACCAGCACCGGCTGAAAGCGCCGCTCCAGCGCAGCGTCCTTTTCAATGTACTTCCGATACTCATCCAGCGTCGTCGCACCAATGCAGTGCAGCTCGCCGCGCGCCAGCATGGGCTTGAGCAGATTGCCCGCGTCCATGGCGCCGTCGGTCTTGCCTGCGCCAACAATAGTGTGCAGCTCGTCGATGAACAGGATGATCCGCCCGTCGCTCTTGGCGACCTCCTGCAGAACGGCCTTGAGACGCTCTTCAAATTCGCCCCGGAACTTCGCTCCGGCGATCAGCGCGCCCATGTCCAGTGAAAAGATCGTGCGGTCGGCAAGGTTTTTCGGCACGTCGCCGCGTACGATCCGCTGCGCAAGTCCTTCTACCACGGCCGTTTTGCCC
>JAFQGN010000241.1 GCA_017398245.1 Clostridia bacterium
CCATGCTGCGCGGGCTCAAGACGGTGCATGCTGATGCTACGCTTGCCTATATCGCCTATCTGGATGCGCTCGTTCCGCCCAAAACCGTGCAGCCGGAAGAGGGCGTGTTTCTGGAATACGCGCCCTTCAATCGCGATCCGGACGCGCCGATGAACGACTCGTCAAGCGCCAAAAACGCGGCTGAAGCCGCGCCTTTGCCCGCTTTGATCGAGTTTTTCGGCCGAAAGGACGCGCAGGTGCTGGAATACTGGATGGACAACAGCATGTATTCCGGCTGGAAGCGGCCGCCCAAGGCGTTCAAGCTGCGCGAGCATGTGATGCGTGAAGACGTGCCGTTTTACAGGGAGCTCGGCTTTGAGGCGATCACCAGCTTCGGCTGCTATCTCGGCCCGGATTACGAGGCGCTGCATGGCCGCGCGCCTATCGAGGAGTACGGGAGCATTCTTTCTGAGTGATTTGCGGGGGAGCCTTTTTCTTTGGTAAAATAAAAAGGCTCCCCCGAACCCCCTCAAAAAGAAACCGATTTGGGGATGGGCTTTTGTGGGGAACCCCTCCTAAAAGAAGTCAATATAGGGGTATAAAAAAGAACAGGTCTTGTGTATAAGTCCTGTTGTTTTTGTGTGCTAGTGCATTATAGCTTTTTCTTTTGGAAAATCAGTTCACCGTTTCGATTGGTGTTATTCAAGATGAGGCGTTCGATAGTCCGGTTATGCCCAAATTGATTTCTTTTGGAGAGAGCGCGAGAGGACCTTTTCTTTTTCGAAAGAAAAGGTCCTCTCGCATAAATTCGTTCTTTCGTTAGCCTCAGCCGATGTCCATGGTATCGTCGAGCAGTGCGACAGGCGTTTCGAAGCCGTCGGTCTCCAGCACGATCAGCTCGTTTTCGCCCTCGTGCAGGAACGGCGCGGGCAGATAGGCGCTGTGCTGCGGGCCGACTTCCCAATGGCGGGAAATATTGCGGCCGTTAACGAAGATAACGCCCTTTTTGAAGCCCGGGAGCTTCACGAAGGTGTCCTTCGGCTCGCCTTCCACGGTGAAGCTGCCCTTGAGCAGAACGGGCCTGCCGGCGAAGGGCTCCACACCCTCCTTAAACTGCACCGTGCTCAGGTCGGTCAGCGGCAGCGGATAGGCCGTCCAGTGGAACAGGAAGGTCTGTCCAAGGCGGATGGCCTCGGATACGCCCTTGGTTTCCATCATGTGGAAGCCGTAATTGGTGCGGCCCATGTTTTCGACCAGCACATCCAGCTGCATGCCCTCGGCCGGCACCTTGACGCGCGGGTACGCGGGCTCCTTGTCCACGCGATACTGCGTGCCGACGAACTTGCCGTCGACGAAGATATGCGCGCGGTCGTGCACGTCCTGGATGATGATGGGAAGCTCCTCGCGCGGGCCGCGCACATGGGCGCGGTAGAGGATATAGCCGTAGCCCTGGCCCAGTTTTTCCATAGGCTCGGGGCAGGTGACCTTCACGCCGTGGGAAAGCGCGTCCAGATTGGTGAACAGATCGGCGCTGTGGGTGAACTTCACCTCACCGTAGTTCGCCTTGGGCATGGTCTCGGGCACCTGAATGTCCGGGATCTCGGCGTACTTGGAAACGACTTCTTTGAACAGATGGTACTTGGGCGTCAGATCGCCGCACTCGTTCACGGGCGCGTCGTCGTCGTAGGAGGAGACGGTGGGCTGATAGAAATCATAGTGGTTCGCGCCGTTCCAGAAGCCGAAATTCGTGCCGCCGTGGAACATATAGGCGGAAACGGAACCGCCGCAGGAAAGGATATCGTCCAGATTCTTGGCCGCATCCTGCGGGTCGCGGGAGTGGTGCTCCTCGGTCCAGTGGTCGAACCAGCCGTTCCAGTATTCGCAGCACATCAGCGGGCCGTCCGGCTGATGTTCGCGCAGCTTGGCGAACTGTTCTTCCGTGCGGGAGCCGAAGTTGCCGGTCTTGAGAAGGCCCGGGATGGTGCCGCCGGTGAGCATGAAATCGGTCGGGCCGTCGCTGGTGAACAGCGGCACATCGATGCCGCGGCTGCGCAGCGCATCACGGTTCCAGGCGATGTACTCGCTATCGTCGCCGTAGGAGCCGTACTCGTTTTCGCACTGCATCATCAAAATGGGGCCGCCGTGCGTGCTCTGCAGGGGAGCAAGGCGGGGCATCAGCTCGTCAAAGAAGCGGGAGACGGCGTTGAGGTAGCTCTCGTTCATGCAGCGCAGGCGGATGTCCGGCTCGGTCACCAGCCACCACGGCAGGCCGCCGAATTCCCATTCGGAGCAGATGTACGGGCCGGGGCGCACGATGGCCCACAGGCCTACTTCCTGCGCGATCTTCAGATACTCTTCGATATCGAGCATGTCGGTGAAATCAAACTTGCCCTTTTCCTGCTCGTGCGCGTTCCACGCCACGTAGGTCTCCACCGCGTTAAAGCCGCAGGCCTTGAGCTTGAGAAGCCTGTCGCGCCAATAGGGCTTGGGCACGCGGAAATAGTGGATCGCGCCGGCGATAAAGCGGAACGGCGCGCC
>JAFQGN010000242.1 GCA_017398245.1 Clostridia bacterium
CACCGCGATGACCAGCACCAGCAGCGGGTACACGCCGCCCTGCATGCGCGCGAAGGCATAGCTGACCATGCCAAAGAACGCGCCCGCAAGCGCGGAGCACAGCGCGGGATAGGCCTGCGCAGCGGCAAGCGCTCCCCCGCCGTCTTCGGCGAGCATGGCCTCGATCAGGTCAAAAAACGTCTGCCACGGGCGGGTATCCGCTGCGCGCAGCCCCAGAACAGCCGCAACGGCGACGGCAAGCACGGCAAAGGCCAAAAACGGCGAAGAGCACGCCGCTGCGAGGGCCACTCCTGCCGCAAGCGCCGTGCCATAGGCCTGCAATGCAGAGGCCGGAACGCCGATCGCGCCCAGCAGCGCCATGCACAGCGCGCCGCCGACGGCCGCGCCGATCAGTGCCGAGCCGAGCCTGTCGCCCAGCCTTTGCCAAAGCTGTATTTCGTTCGTTTTCTTATCGCGTTTTTTCATTTTCCGCCTTTCGTGCAGCCGCCATCAGCGGGCAGCCGCATACGGATTGATCCGGACGACCTCTACCCCGCTGAGCGAGAGGCGCGCGACGATCTCGTTCGCGTCCCCTCCGCGGGATTCGGTGATCCAATTCAGACGAACGCGCAGGCCGCTTCGGCGCATCTGCATGGCAAAATCGGCCGTGCGCGCGGTGAGGCGCGGGGTGATCAGCGCGGCTCCGCCCGTGCGCTGCATGCGGCGCATCTCCACGGCGAGCAGCTGTTCAAACGGGTAAGCGCAATCGAACTGCACGGTGGTAAGCGCATCGATAAAACGGGGCAGATCCTGCTGAGAACGGCCGGAGCATTCGACCGGGCGCGAGCCGCTCATGGGCATGCGCACGGGGTAGCCCGCGCTCAGATGGGCCATAGCGGCGGAGGCGGCGGCCTCGCACACGGCGTCTTCGATGGCCATTTCCTGGCTGCGCAGCGCGCCGATGGGCGAAAGATCCATCAGAATGAGAAAATCCGGCTTGGCGGATTCTTCATACGTGCGCACGACAAGCTCGCGCCTGCGCATGGAAAGCTTCCAGTGGATCTTTTTGAGCTCGTCGCCGTCCTTCCACTCGCGGATGCCGGAGGGCGAGGAATCGTCCTCGGCAGAGCGGTTGGGGGCTTCCGGGCCGGTCTCGCCCGCGCCCAGCTCCATAGCCTCGGTGCGATAAGCGCGCGGGGCGACCTCGACCGTGAACATACAATCGGTAATTTTTCTGCGCAGAGAAAAAAGGCCGAACACATCGGCCGCTGCTGCGCTCTGGACGCCGGCAGAATACACGCCCCTGTGCGGGCAGGGGATATCGAACGACTGGGCGTGCCACCGGAACGGGCTGCCTTCCACGTCGTACACCTCCGCGCCGCCGGCAGAGATAAGCGTCAGCTCCAGCGCGGCGACGGGCAGAAAACCCGCATGGCGGATCTTCAGGCGCAAAGAGACGTTCTCTCCCCTCTGCGCATGCAGGCGCGGCAGCTGCGCCTTTACGCGCAGGCTGAGCAGCGCGCACGCCGCCGAGAACAACGACGCAACGATAATAGCCCCCGCTGCCGCCGAAAGCGCATAATACAGGGGCGCGCCCGTGGAAAGCCCCGCCGCAAGCAGAGCGGCACAGGCGGCGAGCAGTACGATACAGCGGCCTGTCACGGCAGCTTCACCGGCACTTTCACCGAGGCGATCACGTTTTCGAGCACCTTTTCGGCGGTCATATTGCGCAGGCGCGCTTCCGGGCTAAGCACAAGGCGATGGGCAAGCACGCTCGGCGCCATATCCTGAACGTCTTCCGGCATCACATAATCGCGCCCGTCGAGCATGGCGTCGGCCTGCGCGGCCTTGAGCAGCGCGATGGCCCCGCGAGTGGACACGCCCAGCTGCAGCGCGCTGTGCCTGCGGGAGGCGGCGGCGATCATGGAAATATAGGCTCGGACCTCCTTAGAGGCGTGCACCTGGGAAAGCTGATCCTGCAAAAGCAGGATATCGCTGGCCGTGCAGATGGGGCGCAGCTCCTCCATGGGCCTTGCGCCGGAAGTATAGCGCAGAAGGATGTCTGTCTCTTCATCGGCCGTCGGATAGCCGATGGACACCTTCATGAAAAAGCGGTCCAGCTGGGCCTCGGGCAGCGGATAGGTGCCCACGAAGTCGACCGGGTTCTGCGTGGCGAGCACCATAAAGGGCTGGGGCATGGCATAGGTCACGCCGTCGACCGTGGTCTGGCCCTCTTCCATGACCTCCAGCAGAGAAGACTGCGTCTTGGGCGAGGTGCGGTTGATCTCGTCGGCCAGAACGATCTGGCTCATCACCGCGCCGGGGCGGTATTCCAGCTCGCCCGTCTTGAAATTGGCGATGGTATAGCCGGTGACGTCGCTGGGGGTGACGTCGGGCGTAAACTGGATGCGCTTGAACGAGCAGTCCAGCGAACGGGCCATGGCCGAGGCAAGGCTCGTTTTGCCCACGCCGGGCACGTCTTCGATCAGGACATGGCCCTTGCAGATGAGCGCGATAAACAAAAGCTCGACGACGTCCTGCTTGCCGACGATCACCTTTCCGATATTCTGGCCCAGCACCTGCGCAACGCGCTGTGTATTGATCACTGTTGTTTTCTCCTTTTTAATCCATACCTAGAATACTAGCTATTTCAGCATTGCCCTCGGCAGCGTCCCAGACTATATCAGCCAATCTGTAATATGCATCTGCCGCCTCATCAAAAGATGTCTCTCCGTAATTAAGCTCATCAAAATAACCGTAAACCGTCAAGTAATCGTCTTCCCAATCCGACCACTCATATAGCGGGCAGTAATGCCGTACTATATCGTGACATTCATCTTCTGATAAAACAATCCCATCACCATGGCCACTCGCATATCCTGCAACAAATGCAGCAATGAGCAATACTATAACCAACCACGAATTATCATCTTTTGCCATAATTGCCTCCGTGAAATATCATCGTTCTCTCCACATCATGCGCAGCAAAGACAAAACAATCCCAAGACGCGTCATCTTAGTCATAACACGCCTGGCATGTATTCAATATTATGACGAACAGTGATTTATTCTTGTTCCTCAGTGTATTTGACCAGCTCTACTCCGCCTTCAGTGAGCAACTCGACGGCGAAGGGGTCCGGATAGCCCTGTTCGTACACCACGCGCACGATGCCCGCGTTGACGATCATTTTGGCGCACATGGTGCAGGGCTGGTGGGTGCAGTAGAGCGTGGCGCCCTCGGTGGAAATGCCCAGGCGGGCCACCTGGATGATGGCGTTCTGCTCAGCATGGGTGGCGTAGCACATCTCCTGCCGCGTGCCGGAGGGGATGCCCATCTTTTTGC
>JAFQGN010000243.1 GCA_017398245.1 Clostridia bacterium
CCGGGGCAGTCAACGTGAGCATAGTGACGACGCTCGGTCTGATATTCGACGTGAGCGGTGTTGATCGTGATGCCGCGGGCCTTCTCTTCCGGGGCCTTATCGATCTGGTCATAACGCATGGCGTCGGCGTTGCCGAACTTGGACAGAACCATAGTGATCGCAGCGGTCAGAGTGGTCTTGCCGTGGTCGACGTGACCGATCGTACCAACGTTTACGTGAGGCTTATTGCGCTCAAACTTTGCCTTTCCCATGGCGGATTCCCTCCCAAAAATAAGTACTAATGGGGTGAAAAAACGAGTATGGAGCGGGTGATGGGAATCGAACCCACGTGATCAGCTTGGGAAGCTGGAGCTCTACCATTGAGCTACACCCGCGCGTCCCCGCATCATACAAAGAATATTGTACTGAATGGGGGCCTGTTTGTCAACAAAAAAATGATTCTATCGCCCGGAAAATGCGCTCCGCGAAGATTAACAACGCGTTATTTCGCATTTTCAGGCGTTTTCCCGCCTCTCCTCAAGGTATTTTGTCACCTTGCGCTTTACCCTCTGCAGGGCGTTGTCGATGCACTTTGCGTGCCGGCCGATCTCCTCGGAGATCTGCTGGTACGATTTTCCTTCCATATACAGCATGAGAACTTGCTTCTCCAGCGGGCTGAGCACCTTGCCCAGCCGCTCTTCGATCACCCTTCGGTCTTCGCGGCCGATGAACAGATCCTCCGGGTTGGCCTGCTCGGCCTTGGCGATAGTATCGAGCAGAGTGCGGTCGCTGTCTTCATCGTACACCGGGCGGTTGAGAGAAACATAGGAATTGAGCGGAATATGCTTTTGCCGCGTGGCCATTTTGATGGCGGTGATGATCTGGCGCGTGATGCAAAGCTCGGCAAACGCGCGGAAGGAGGAGAGCCTCTCTTCCTTAAAATCGCGCACGGCCTTGTACAGGCCGATCATCCCCTCCTGCACGATGTCCTCGTGATCCGCACCGATGAGGAAATACCCCCTCGCCTTGGAGCGCACAAAGTATTTGTACTTTTCCAGCAGATGCTCGACGGCCTCGTCGTCCCCCCGCTGACCGAGCTTGACGACCTGCTCGTCCGTCATTTCCGCATACTTGTTCCCGTTCAACATTTTTCTCCTTAATGCCGGGGATTATTCCTCTCCCCTGCGCATTTTTTCCAGCTTCGCGCGCATCTCCTCGGGCAGGCGGTCCATCACGGTGGAGCCGCCGCCGCGCACAGCCTTCACGGGCAGGACCCGCCTTTGCACATCGGGGTTGCGCATGGTGTCGATCTCATGCAGAAGCTCCCGCGCAGAAATGCGGATGGCCCCGCGCCCCATGGCGATGGTCTGCTCGATGGAATCGCTCGTGGCCACGCGCACGATAAGCTTCCCGTACGCCGCCTTTTCGCTCACCTCGTCGCAGAGGCGCTCGATATAGTGGTCGGCCGTTTCGCCCTTGCGGGTGAAGACGACCTCCAGCGTGGCGGGCACCTGTTCGACCGTCCGGGCGATGCGCTCGCTCTTCCATGCGTCGAACACCAGCACGATCTTCTGCCCGGTATAGCCGGCGTAATCGGCCAGCGCGTGGATCAGGTCGTCGCGCGCATCGGCCAGAGGGGTATTTTTGAGTTTCCCGCGCCACGCATTGAGCACGTTATAGCCGTCCACAATGAGCAGCGCGGGCACTTCCTTTGCCATTACAGTTCTCCGCGCGTCTTGCGGATCTCATAAAGCAGGATGCCGGCCGCGACCGACGCGTTGAGGGATTCCATGCCGTTGGACATGGGCAGAGACAGGGTCCTGTCGCAATGGGAGCGGACCAGCGGGCTCACGCCGTCGCCTTCGGAACCGATGACCAGGCAGATGGGGCCGCTCAGGTCGGTCTCATACACGCTTTCGCCCTCGGCGTCGGCGGCCATCAGCCAGATACCCGCTTCCTTCAGGATTTCGACCGTCTGGCGCAGATTGCCGACCTTAGCCACTGCGATGTGCTCCAGTGCGCCTGCGGCAGCCTTTACCGCAGCGGGAACCAGGCCCGCGGCACGCCTTTCGGGCACGATCACGCCGTGCGCGCCCGCGCAGGCGGCGCTGCGCAGGATCGCGCCCAGGTTATGCGGATCGGTCACGCCGTCGAGGATCACGAAGAACGGATCTTCGCCGCGCTCGGCGGGGATGGCCATGATCTCCTCCAGAGTGGCGTATTCGGCGGCAGAGGCATACGCGAGCATGCCCTGATGGTTGGAATAGATCGCATCGAGCCTGTTACGCTCCACTTCCTGCACCACGATGCCAGCGGCGCGCGCACGGGCGATGATCTCCAGCGCGGAGCCGGTCAGGCCCTTGGCCACCAGCAGCTTTTCGATATGGCGGCCGTTCAGGATCGCTTCGCGGATCGGATTGCGGCCGGCAAGGATGTTTTCCAGATTGGCGGGCTCGCCGTAGACCGGGGCGTAGGAAGGCCTCGGCCTGGGCGCGCGCGGCGCCGGAGCGCTCTTGGGGCCGCGCGGCGGGCGATCCGCCTTCGGGCCGGGCTTGCCGTAGGGCTTCTTCGGCGCGGAAGTGCGCTCTTCATAAGACCTCTTGGAGCCGAAACCTCCGCGCTCTCCGCGCGGGGCATAGCCCTTGGAGCCGTACTCTTTTCCTCCGCGGGGGGCGCCGGGGCGTCCTCCGCCTTTGCCGTTGCGATATTCAGGCATTGTCTTTATCTCCTTCGTTCGTTGAAATTATCTCATCCATATGTGCAAGGATCTCGCACATCAGCTGATCTATCCTGTCTGTTTTTTCCTGTATGTACAGCCAGCCCAGCAAGGCTTCCAGACCCGTCGCGCGCTGATACTGCGCCGGGTCTGCGTTCTTGGGCGGGCGCTGCTTTGTGTTGCGCGCGCGGCGTACCACATCGCGTTCCTCGTCCGTGAGCATCTCTTCCACAAAGCCCAGCGCTCGGGACTGCGCCTTTGCGCAAACCCTTTTACTCGCCGAAAGCTGCAGCTGCTTCATCGGTCCGCCGGCCACAAGCAAACGGCGGCGGATATAAAAATCGTAGATCGTATCGCCCAGAAACGCCATTTCCAGCGAACCGGCCAGCCTTTCGATCTTATCTTCCACTCTTGCCATCAGGCCTCCATGCGCCTAAGCAGCCTTGCGTACGCATCGTCCCACATGGCCTCGCAGCCCTTCTCGGGCATGTAATCTTCCGTCGGGAACGACCTTGCCACCACTTCGCGCATCTCGTTCATGTTGGCGATATCGCCCATGGCCATCGCCTGCACCAGCACATTGCCGATAACGGTGCCCTCGCTCGGGCCGGTCACGACCGCGCGGCCGATGGCGTTTGCGGTCATCTGGTTGAGCATGGTGTTCTTGCTGCCGCCGCCAACAATATGCAGCACGTCGATCCTGTGGCCCAGCAGCTTCTCTTCCATCTGCTCCACGGCCCAGCGATACTTCAGCGCAAGGCTTTCGTAGATCACGCGGCAGATCTCGCCCTTGGTCTGCGGAACGCGCTGGTTCGTCTCGGCGCAATAGGCCTGAATACGCTCGGGCATGCCGCCGGGCGCGAGGAAGCGCTCATCGTCCACATCCAGCACGGCGATGAACGGCTCGGCCTGCTCGGCCAGCAGCATCAGCTCGCCAAAGCCCTCGGTTCCGCCCTGCCTGTCCCATTCGCGCTTGCATTCCTGAATGATCCACAGGCCCATGATGTTCTTGAGCAGCCTCGTGGTGCCGCAGATGCCGCCTTCGTTGGTGTAGTTCAGCTCCATAACTTCCTTCGTGCACAGCGGCTGCGTCACCTCTGCGCCCAGCAGAGACCACGTGCCGGAGCTGATATAGGCGAAATTCTTTTCCTTCGCCGGAACGGCCGCCACGGCGGAGGCCGTATCGTGCGAACCGACCGCCACCAGCGGGATGCGGCTCATGCCGGTCTCCTCGGCGATATCGGCCAGCAGCTGTCCGCGCATCGCGCCGCTCTGCTG
Organism: Clostridia bacterium; assembly: GCA_017398245.1. The sequence goes on from JAFQGN010000243.1 coordinate 3,974, forward strand.
GATGCCCGTGAGGAAATGCGTGGGGATATCCAGCTTCCTGAGCAGCTCCTTATCCCAGTCGCGCGTCACGGGGTTGGTCATCTGGCTGGTAGAGGCAATGGTATATTCCGTCGCCATCTCGCCGGTCATGAAATAGCCCAGAAGGTCGGGCATAAAGAGCATGGTCTCAGCGTTGTCCAGCGCGAAATCGCCCTCATGGCGCATCGCCAGCAGCTGATAAAGCGTGTTGAACGTCTGGAACGCAAGGCCGGTGCGCTCAAAGATCTCCTCCTTGGAGACCATGGAGAACGCCTTTTCGCGCATATTGTCGGTGCGGCTGTCGCGGTAATGCACCGGAAGGGACATCAGCCTGCCCTTTTTATCGAGCATGCCGTAGTCCACGCCCCAGGTATCGATACCCATGCTGTCCAGCGCAAGGCCCTGATGCCTCGCCTTGAGCAGCGCCTGCTTCATCTCAAAAAAGAGGCGCGGCACGTCCCACACAAAGCGGCCGGCCATCGTCACCGGGTCGTTGGAAAAACGGTGCAGTTCCGTAAGGTTGAGAGTATTTCCGTCAAACTCGCCCAGCATGGCCCGTCCGCTCGACGCGCCGAAATCAAACCCGAGCAGGTTGCGCTTCTTCATGCGAAAAACCTCCTGTGCCGCCAATGGTCATATTCAGCCACATATAAGTATACCACAAAATGCCGCACAGCAAAAGCCCTTCCCTGTTTCCTCTGCTAATGTTAACCTTTTCCGTTATCCACATGCCAATGTGGATAAACTTGTGGATAACTTTATTTTGTAATATTTGCGAAATTTTCTGTATAATTTCGGTTTTTCACATCCACAGGGCTTTCCACATTGTCCACATACTTTTCCACAGGTTTTTCCCTGTATTCTCAGGGAAAACCCGAGTTTTCCACATGTACCCCCTTGTGGATTACCGTTATGCACCGCAAGTTATCCACAAGCAGCCGCCCTTTTTATCCTCATCCGCTCATTTCGTTTTCCACAGCCTCTATTTATGTCATATTTTCGTAATATCTCGTGCATTCTCCTGCGCTTTTCGCCCGTTTCGCGGACTTTTCCGGCATTTCGTCTCTTTTTATGCGGAATTTATTTCAAAAATATTTCTGCATAATTGCATAATCCACAACCAGCCCTCTCTATACATTTTGCATACAAAAAGAGCGGAGGAGCATTGCTTCCCCCGCTCTTTTACCGTTTTCAAAGCCCGAATGTGTTCTGCGCCGCTTCCGGGAACAGGTCATAAACGGAACGGCCGATACGCCGTTCAAAATCCGCCTTGATATCGAACCACGCCTGCCATTTTTCCCGCATGCCCGGCGCGACGCCGTGCCGCAGCACCACGTCCACCATGCGCTTTTCCATCAGGCACACGCCCTCGCCCCAGCTCAGCGCGTCGCCCAGCTGCGCAAGGCGGTCGTAATCGTCAAACGGCTTTTCGGCGATCAGCCTCTTTATCTTTGCCTCTTCCTCGGGCGTGACGTCCTTTTTGCCGAAAAAGTGGTCGTATTCGCCGTCCGGGAACGAGTGCGTAATGCAGATGCGCGCCGCGCCTTCCCAGCCCTTTTCCATCAAAAGTTCGTACCCGGCGATGACATGATGCATGCCGCGCGGGCCTTCAAAGCGGCCTATATCGTGCAGAAGGCCGTACACATACGCCTTTTCGTGGTCGATCCCCAGCGCTTTTGCGATCTCGCCGCAGGCCCTTGCCACGCCCTTGCTATGCTCCCTCCACGGGCCGGGGTTCTTTTCATGCGCCCATTCCAGCAGCGCCGTCGCTTCCTTCAGCATCGAGAAACACCTCTTTTTTCTATTTTTGCGAGAACCTTTTTCTTTAGGATAAAGAAAAAGGTTCTCGCGCTCTCCAAAAAGAAACCGCTATTGGTACACTACTCCAATCATCTGTCGTCTCTAACATTCCATCGCATACGAGTAAACCTTTTAAGAATAGCCCCTCCCGCGCCCTCCCCAAAGAAACCCAACAAGTACAAAAACCTGTCGAAAAAATCGGCGGCAGCAATTGTCCGTCGGCACAGCCGACCTTTGGATAAAGAAAAAGGTTCTCGCGCTCTCCAAAAAGAAACCGCTATTTGGAAATACTCATTCGAACGGTCAGACGCAAAACCCACTCCATTTGTTCCCATCACATCCAGTATACCACAAACCTGCCAAAAAAAAGAAAAGAACCTCTTTTTGAGGCTCTTTCTGTCATATTCATTTATCCCCTAATATGGGATTCCAAAGGGACAATGTCCCTTTGGCAGGAGTCCAGAGGACAGAGTCCTCTGGCGGGTGCAGGGCAGCGCCCTGCGCAACACGGTGGCGCCCCTCTGGCGTATCTACTCACTCCCCGCGCATGAGCAGCTTCAGCGACGGCTGCGCGTTGAGATCCAGCGCGGCCACCTCTCCCTTCATCAGCCTGTAGAACGCGGCCGAGCCGATCATCGCGGCGTTGTCGGTGCACAGGTTCATCGGCGGCATATAGCATTTCAGCCCGCGCTTGCCCGCGTGCGCCTCCATATCGCGCCTGAGCAGCCGGTTCGCGGCCACGCCTCCGGCCACGGCCACGGCCTTCGCGCCGGTATCGCGCGCGGCCAGCATGGTCTTTTCCACCAGACAATCCACCACGGCCTTGCGGAACGACGCGGCAAAATCCTCCGCCACATATTCCTTTCCCTGCTGCTCCAGATTGTGCGTCAGGTTCACGACCGCCGTCTTGAGCCCGCTGAAGGAAAAATCGTACTTTCCGGGCGTGTGCGGCTTGGGGAAGGTGTACGCGCGGTCGTTTCCAGTTTCGGCCAGCTTGTCCAGCAGCGGCCCGCCCGGATAGGGGATCTTCAGCGCGCGCGCCGCCTTGTCACAGGCCTCGCCGGCAGCGTCGTCCGTCGTCTGGCCGACCAGCGTGTACGAACCGTACCCGTCCACATGCACGATGTGGCTGTGCCCGCCGCTGGCCACCAGGCACAAAAACGGCGGCTCCAGATCGGGATGCGCGATATAGTTCGCGCTCACATGCCCCTCGATATGGTTCACGGGGATCAGCGGCTTGTCCAGCGCCCATGCATATGCTTTCGCCCAGCTCACGCCCGTAAGCAGCGCGCCCACCAGCCCGGGGCCGTATGTCACGGCGATGGCGTCGATCTCGTCGATCGTCATGCCCGCCTTTTCCAAAGCCCTGTCGCACAGCGGGTCCAGCGCCTCGACATGCGAACGGCTGGCGATCTCCGGCACCACGCCGCCGTACAGCGCGTGGATATCGATCTGCGTGGCGATCTCGTTCGCCAGCAGCTCGCGCCCGTCGCGCACGATGGCCACAGCCGTCTCATCGCAGCTGCTTTCCACCGCCATGATCACCGCATGCCCCTTTTTGCGCAGTTCCTCCGCCTTTTCCCGCATCCGCATTTCGTATTTCATGCAAAAACTTCCTTCATCATTCCCGCCCCGCACATTCCGCCGGGGCGCATAAAATCGGCCTTATTTTTCTTTTCCCCGCACGGCGTATACCGCCAGCGGCACGATGCTCAGCGCGCACGCTATGCCGATAATGGCCACCGCCGCGATGAAAAACTGCCCGTCGTACACGACCACCATCTTATGGATGCGCGGGTCCATCAGCCACAATTCGTTGTCCGGAAACGCGACCCTGTGCAGCCATATGAACATGCCGTTGAAATCCACCGCAAACGGCACAGCCACCGTGGCAGGCAGCAGAAGCGACAGCCCAAAGGCCGCCCGCGCCTCGCTCGGGCCCGGCTTCTTTCCACCGATCAGGCACAATGCGGACAGCACAGCCAGCGCGCCCAGCGTCTTCAGCCCAACGCCGAAGATCCACTGCACGTCCTTCATGTGCAGAACCTCGTCCGCCGTGAACCAGCGCGCGAGGATCTCCCTGTCCGCGCCCTTCATCACATCCACCATCGCCCGCGCGATGGCTTCCACCTCTGCCCATGCAAATCCGCTTCTTTCCGCCGCGCCGAAGGCACGCAAAAGAGCGGTATGCAGCGGCGTCGCCACGCATACCGCCAGAATTGCAAGAACGAACAGCGCGCTCTGCCCAAAGAGCAGCCCCGCCGTCTTTCGCACCGAAAAGCGCTTTCCCGCCCGCATTACTTCGCCTGCAGATAAGCGGTGACGAACGCTTCCAGATCGCCGTCCATGACCGAGCCGATATCGCCCACTTCATAGCCGGTGCGATGGTCCTTGACCATGGTATAGGGCTGGAATACGTAGGAGCGGATCTGGCTGCCCCATTCGATCTTCTTCAGCTCGCCCTTCACTTCGCCAAGGGTCTCCTGCCTCTCGCGCTCCTTGAGCTCGGCCAGCTTGGCGCGCAGCATGCGGAAGCAGGTCTCCTTGTTCTGCACCTGGCTGCGCTCGTTCTGGCACTGCACAACGATGCCCGTGGGCAGGTGGGTGATGCGCACGGCCGAGTCGGTACGGTTAACGTGCTGACCGCCCGCGCCGCCCGCACGATAGGTGTCGATGCGCAGATCTTCCGTGCGGATCTCGATCTCGCCGTCGTCCTCGATGATCGGAGCCACGTCCAGCGAGGCGAACGAAGTCTGCCTGCGCGCGTTGGCGTCAAAGGGAGAGATGCGCACGAGCCTGTGCACACCGCGCTCAGCCTTCATAAAGCCGTAGGCATATTCGCCGCTCACTTCCATCGTGACGGACTTGATGCCCGCCTCGTCGCCGTCGAGCATATCCAGCTCCTTCACGGTAAAGCCCATGCGCTCGCCAAAACGGGTGTACATGCGGTAGAGCATGCTGGTCCAGTCCTGCGCCTCGGTTCCGCCCGCGCCCGCGTGCAGAGAGAGGATGGCGTTGCAGGAATCGTATTCGTCGGAGAGCAGCGTGGTGAGTCGGATGGTCTCCAGCTCCTTGTTCATGGAAGCGAATTCCTTCTGGATCTCCGGGATCTGCTCGCGGTCGTCCATCTCCTCCGCCAGCTCGATCAGCACCTCCAGATCATCCGCGCGAGAACACAGGCTCTCATACTGGTTGATGTGGTTTTCCGCGCTGCGGGCCTTGCCGGCCACCTTCTGCGCGCGGTCCATATTGTCCCAGAAGCCGGGCGAAGCCATGTCCTCCTGGTATTCGATCAGCTGCTCCTTGAGCAGGCTGATGTTCAGCGAAACGCCCGCTTCCTTGATCTTTTCGCGGACAGAAGCAAGCTCCTGCCTAAAGCCTTCGGTTTCGATCATCGTGTTTTCCCCCTACCCTATATTGCACAAAAGGTCTTTCTTATTCGTAGCCGTACAGCTGCAGGCAGATCTGCAGCCGCTCTTCGTCTATTTTGTCTCTGCCGTACGCGTCCAGCAGCGTATCTCTCCATGCAGGGCTTCCGGTATTGTACCCCAGCGACCACACGGCGCAGGCCAGATCCATATGCCTGTCGCCAAGACCTGCGTCGCCAAGATCGATATACCCGGAAAACCGCCCGCCATCGAAAAAGATGTTCGGCAGGCAGTGATCCCCGTGTACCAGCGCCTCTTTGCGCAGAAGATGCGCGTTTCCTTCATAGGCGCGGCCTTCGTGCTCGGCGGCATACATGGCCATTACGCGCTCGTTCACATCGCAAAGCGGGCAGTCCGCCGCTCCGGTCTCGTGCAGCATGCGCGCCGTTTCGCCAAGCAGCGCGGCCAGCTTTGCCGGTTCGCGCAGCAGCGCATCGCAGCATGCGTATTCCCCCGGCACGGCCTGCACCAGCAGATAATCCTTCCCGCCGGCCTGTTCATAGGCGATCAGCGGCGCGGAGAGCTTCTTTTTCGCAAAATATTCCTGCATGGCGGCGGAACGCGCAAGCGAACCCTGCTCGTCGATCTTCAGGAACAGATCGCCCGCGCGCAGCACCTGCGCGCCGGAGCGGCCCATGTCCTCGCCTTCCAGCGCGGCCCCGCCCAGAAATTTTGCGATCCTGTCCGGCAGCACCATGCTTATTTACCCTTTCCGCAGCACTCTTTATACTTTTTGCCGCTGCCGCAGGGGCACGGGTCGTTCCTGCCCACCTTTTCGCCGGCGCGCACGGGCCTCTTGGCCTCGGGCTCGCCGTGGCTGGCCACGATCTTGCGCTCCTCTTCCTTGGGCGGTTCGGGGCGGCGCACCAGCACGGACATATACAGCCTGCGCAGGCAGTCCTCGCGGATCTGCTCGACCATGGCCTCGAACATCTCGTAGCCTTCCTGCTTGTATTCCACGACCGGGTCCTTATGGCCGTACGCACGAAGTCCGATGCCGCTGCGCAGCTGATCCATATCGTCGATATGGTCCATCCAGTGCCTGTCCACCGCGCCGAGCAGAGCGATGCGCTCAAACTCGCGCATGTCGATGCCCACTTCGCCCAGCATCTTTTCCCTTTCGGCATAGAACGCACGCGCTTCCTTCAAAATTTCAGCAATGAAATTCTCGCGCGTGAGATCCTTTATAGAATCAAACAGCGGCCTAAGCGTGCCCTTCTTGAGGCAGATCAGCTCCAGATGCTCGGCGATGGAATCGACCTCCCAGGTCTCGGGGGCCTTTTCGTCGGCGCAGGCGCGCATCACATGGTCGGTGATCAGCTGCTCGAGCATATCGGACATGACCTGCGCCATGTCCTCGCCCATGAGCACCTGGCGGCGCTGTGCATAAATGACCTCGCGCTGCTGGTTCATCACATCGTCGTACTGCAGAACGTTTTTGCGGATGTCGTAGTTGCGGCCTTCCACCTTCTTCTGCGCGTTTTCGATCTGCTTGGAAAGGATGCCGTATTCGATCATCTCATTTTCCTTGATGCCGAGCCTGCCCACCATTTCGCTGATGCGGTCGGAGCCGAACAGGCGCATGAGATCGTCCTGCAGAG
>JAFQGN010000244.1 GCA_017398245.1 Clostridia bacterium
ATCACGGTAAAGAGATTCGCGGTCACGTTTTTGAAGCCCGCCGCCTCCAGCCGCTGCGGGTATTCGCGCTCGCCCATGGAGTAGGCCCCCACGTTGCGCTGCCTGTCCATGTCCGGCACGTCTTTCCACAGCTTTTCCCACAGCGCGTCCTCCTCGGGCGAAGAGGGCGCGGGGGTCTGCCGCAGATTCAGCCTCGGGCGCACGCCCATCACGCAGATGCGGCCGCCCGGCTTGAGCAGGCGCTTCTGCTCGGCAAAGAATTTTTCCGGCGGCAGATGCTCGGCCACGGTATAGGAAAACACGAGGTCGAAGGTTTCGTCGGCATAGGGCGCGGCGAGCGCATCGCCGCACACGAATGTGCAATCCAGCCCAAGCTGCGCGGTCTTTTCCTGTGCAAAGCGGATATGGCCTTCGTCAAAATCGAGCCCGGTGACATCGGCCTGCGGAACGGCCTGCTTGATGCGGTGGCAGAACAGGCCGCCTCCGCAGCCCATCTCCAGCACCTTCATGCCCGGCTTCACGCCGATCTGCCCGATCCACAGCGCTGCATTGTCCTTTCGGAAGCGGATGGAACGGCTGGAATAGAGTTCCTGCGTCGTCTGCACAAAGTTTGACCAGAAGCTGTCCATGGCAAGCACCTCCTGCGGAGATTACGTTGAGGGGCACCGCCCCTCAAACTCCCTGTCCGGGGGAATGATTCCCCCGGAACCCCTCTGTATTGGGGTATTTATTATATATGAAAGGATGGGCGGTGCGCAAGCCCTATATCCGCCCCGACGTTGACAAAACCCGCGCGCGGGAGTATAATACTTTGGTGGACAGACGAGGACACTGCGGATGATTCCTGCAGTGTCCGTTTGTCGTATGATTGTGAAGGTTGATCCAGGAGGTAATTCAAAATGCCGAACGACGCGAACCGCGTTGTCCTTACGCCCGAGGGAAAGCGCAAGCTTGAAGAAGAACTGCAGGAGCTCAAAGGCGTAAAGCGCAAGGAAATTGCAGACGAGATCCGCACCGCCCGCGGCTTTGGCGATCTGAGCGAAAACGCCGAATATGACGAGGCGAAGAACGCCCAGGCCCGCATGGAGACCCGCGTGCGCCAGATCGAAGAAATGCTGCGCGACTGCATCGTTGTCGATGAATCCAGCCGTCCGGCAGATACCGTCACCGTCGGCCGCGCCGTGCGCGTGTTTGATATGGAATACGAAGAGGAAGACACCTATACCGTCGTCGGCTCCACCGAGGCCGATCCTTCCAAGCTGTTCGTTTCCAGCGAAAGCCCCATCGGCAGCGCGCTGATCGGCAAGCGCGTCGGCGAGATCGCCGATGTGCTCACCCCCGGCGGCGTTATCAAGCTGAAGGTTCTCGAAATAAAACCGGCCTGACACGTAGGCTCCTTGCCGCGTGTCTGTTCCCTGTGCAAACGCGGCAGCAGTGTTTCCCCGTAACCGAAAGAAGAGGGCGGCCGCAAACGGCCGCCTTTTTGTATTTTTCCCGCACCCGAACGCATGAAAGGATGAAATGATCCATGGCAGACGAAAGGCAGAACAAGGCTCCTGTGGAAGAAACTGTCGTTTCCGAGCGCGAGCTTTCCGAGCAGAGCCGCATCCGCGCAGCCAAGCTGCAGACTCTCTTTGACGAGGGCCGCAACCCCTACGAGATCACCACCTTTGACCGCACCCACTCCTCTGCAGACGTGGCTGCGAATTACGAAGCCCTCGAAAACGAGACCGTGACCATCGCCGGCCGCATGATCGCCCGCAACATCATGGGCAAGGCCACCTTTGCCAAGCTGCAGGACCGCGACGGCCGCATCCAGATCTACGTCAAGCGCGACGAGATCGGCGAAGAGGCCTATGCCGAGTTCAAAAAGTGGGATATCGGCGACGTCTTCGGCGTGGAAGGCTTCGTGTTCAAGACCCGCACCGGCGAGGTTTCCGTGCACGCCAAGAAGCTCACTCTGCTCACCAAGTGCCTGCATCCGCTGCCGGAGAAGTTCCACGGCCTGACCGACGTGGACACCAAGTATCGCCAGCGCTACCTTGACCTCATCGTCAATCCGGAATCCCGCGATACCTTCATCAAGCGCTCCAAGGTCATTTCCGCCATCCGCACTTATCTTGCCGGGCAGGATTTTATCGAGGTCGAAACCCCCATGCTCGTCTCCAACGCCGGCGGCGCCGCTGCCCGTCCGTTTGAGACCCATTTCAACGCGCTGAACGAGGATCTCAAGCTGCGCATCTCGCTTGAGCTCTATCTCAAGCGCCTGATCGTCGGCGGACTTGAGCGCGTCTATGAAATCGGCCGCGTGTTCCGCAACGAGGGCATGGACACCCGCCACAACCCGGAATTCACCCTCATGGAGCTCTATCAGGCCTATACCGATTACCACGGCATGATGGATCTGACCGAAAATATGTATCGCTATGTCGCGCAGACCGTTCTGGGCACCACCACCATCACCTATAACGGCATCGAGATGGACCTGGGCAAGCCCTTTGAGCGCATCACCATGCTCGACGCGGTCAAGAAGTATTCCGGCGTGGATTTCAACGAGATCCACACCGTCG
>JAFQGN010000245.1 GCA_017398245.1 Clostridia bacterium
CCCCTCCCCGGCAAATACGTTTTTAGAAGGATCCGGTTTTCCCAAAGGATAACAGACATCCAGCAGATAAACCTTCCCCAATGTGGTTTCTTTTTAGGAGGGCCCGGGAACCCTTTTTCTTTTCCCAAAGAAAAAGGGTTCCCGGTGTTCCTATCATCCCCGTCGTTATCTCCTGCGGCTGTAGGTAGTGGCGTAATCCACCTGGCTCTCCAGCGGCTTGCCCTCGCGCAGGGCGCAAAGGTTTCGGCAGGCGAGCCGGATGATCTTGGAATGGGTGGCGGGCAGACGGTATCCGCCGGAAATATGCGGCGTGATCACGCAGCGCGGCTCTTTCCAGAGCGGATGCTCCGCCGGCAGGGGCTCGGGCGTGGTGACGTCCAAAGAGGCGCCCTTCACCTTGCCGGAACGGATCGCGGCCAGCAGAGCGTCCTGATCGATCGCGCTGCCGCGGCCCACGTTCACGATGTACACGCCGTCCTTCATGAGGGAGAACCGCTTTTCGTTGAGCATGCCGATGGTTTCGGGTGTTTCGGGCATGGACAGGCCGATGATATCAAACTGCGGCAGGATCTCGTCCAGCTGATCGACCGGATAGACCGCCTCGCAATACGGCGGAACCTCGGCTGCGCTGCGGCGCACGCCAACGACCGTTGCGCCGAGCGCGTGCATGCGCTCGGCAAAGGCGCTGCCGATGTCTCCCATGCCCAGCGCCAGTACGCGGGAGCCGGAGATGGCGTCCACAAAGCCGTGCGATTCCCATTTGCCTTCAAACTGCTGATCGCGGTAGAAGGAAAGGTTTTTCATCATCATGAGCAGGCTACCGATCATGTGCTCGGAAATGGCAAGGCCGTAGGAGCCCGTCGCGCAGCACAGCGCGGCCTGCGGCTGCAGCTGCTCAAGAACGGGATAAGGGCCCGTGCCTGCGGAATTGATCTGCAAAAGCTTTAGGTTGTTGGCGTTTTTGAGGCAGTCCACCGGCGGGTTGCCGATGATGACCTCAGCCCGGGCGAGCGCCTCCTGCGGAAGCTCGTTCTGTTCGCAGAAGATCAGCTCGTCCGCTCCCGCGGCCTCATAGAGCCATTTTTTGTGCTCCTCGGTCACGGGCATGCATACAATGATCGTCATTTTTTATTCTCCTTTTCTGTGGCCGGTGGCGTTGCCGACGAACTCATCCATGAACCACTCGGCGTGCTTGTAGCCCAAAAGATTCACGCTGTCGCCCTTGAAGCAGATCTTCATGCGCAGCTGGCCGAGGTAATCGTCGGCCACGTGCACGTGCAGGCCGAGGGTGTCTTCGGTCGTCCAGCCCGCGCTGACAAAGCAGTTGTAGCCCTTATCGGCCTTCTGGTCGATCTTCGTTGCGCAGTAACGCTCCGGGAAGGGCTGCTGCACGTTCTGCCCGAGGCCGATGGTGAGCGCGTGCTCGCCGGTGGCGTTTTCGTATTCCCAGATCACGCTCTCGCCGCGGAAATCGAACCGCATGTGCTTGATGCCCATCGGGTTTTCGTTCATGATATACAGTTTTTTGTGGATCTCCTTTTCCATGGGGCTGTGCGTTTTGCCGGGCGCGTGCGGAAGCACGATGCCCTCGGAGAAATCGGCCAGGCTCTTTTGCGCGGCGGGGTCCTCGGGCAGGGGTTCGTCAGAGATATAAGGCCAGACCTCGCGCCAGAGCGCGCGGAAGATCTCCAGCCGGTCGGTCTTCTGCAGCTCCTCGTAGCCGGTGGTCACGACCAGCAGATCCTTTTCCGGGATGCAGATGGCGTACTGCCCGCCCATGCCGTAGAACGCAAAGCCGCCGTGGCGCGCCATCCAGAACTGGTAGCCGTAGCCGAGCATGGTATCCATATCGCCGCTGTGCAGGCTGTTGTCGATCTGGGAAGAGGTGGCCTCGCACATATATTCGAAGGGCAGGATGTATTCGCCCTCATGCTCGCCGCAGTGCATGCACAGATTGGCGAACTTGGCAAAATCGCGCATGGTCATGACCACGCCGCTGCCGCCCCATTCAAAATGGCCGTTTTTGCCCATGGGCGCCTGCACGCAGAAGGCGTCCTCCGAAACGCCGATCCTGTCAAACACCGGGCGCAGGACTTCCATAAAATCCTTGCCCGTAGTGCGGCGGATAATGGCGCAGAGCATGGTGGTGCCGGAGGTACAATAGTTGAACACCGTGCCCGGCACGTGGGAAACTTCGTCCGTAAAGAAGGTCTCGATCCAGTCCGGATCGGCCGGGCTGTAGTTTGCGCCCGCCGTCCAGCAGGAGGCCATGCGCAGAAGATCGCGCACGGTCATCTGCGCAAGATAGGGGTGCACCTTTTCAGGCAGATATTCCGGGAAGAAATCGATGCACTTGCTCTCGAGGGTGAAATACCCCTGCTCGATGGCAAGGCCGACGGCCACCGCCACGAAGGATTTGGAGCAGGAATAGAGCCTGTGGCGGAAGGTCTCGTCAAAGGGCTTCCAATAGGTTTCATACAGGCATTTGCCGTTTCGCACGATCATCAGGCCGTGCATATACAGGTCGTTGCCCGCAACGGCGCGCATGTATTTTTCGATCGCCGCCGAGGGGATGCCTGCGCTTTCCGGGGTGCATTTGGGGAAGGGACTCTTTTCGGACATGTTCATATCCTCCGTTTGTTTTGATCGGGTTCAGATCAGGTCGGCATACGATGCGGGGATGGAATCCGGGATCACCTCTGCGCCGCAGCATTTGGCGTAGAACTCCTGCGGGCCGGTCCAGCCGATAATGGCATAGCGATAGCCCTTTTCGCGCATGGAAACAAGACAGCGCAGCAGCAGCGCGCGGCCGATGCCCTTTCCGCGCATTTCCTCGCTTACGCCCGTCGGGCCGAAGAAATTGGGGAACAGACCTTCATAAGCCGCAAAGCCCACGATCTTTCCATCCTTCACGGCCAGATAACAGCCGCCCTTGATGATGCCGCTGTCCGCTTCGTTGGCCCAGCCGGTGGAAAAATGCTCTTTGACATAGCGGTACACGTCGTCGCGGTTCGGAGAGAGGGCGCGCTTAATGAGGATGCCTTCTTCCTTCAGCTTTGTCTCCAGCGCCGTGTCGATCTCCACTCTCGGGTCATACAGCTTTACCAGCATATCCGCGTCTTTGCTCATGTCTGTTCCTCCTTGCATGTTCTCTGCAGAAAGTATCGCACAAATGGATGCGAGGCGCAATAGCTTTCTCAAAACTCGGTGCGTTTGCCTTGCGCGGCGAGATGGAACGCCTGAGGAACGCAGAGCGTTTCGGCAAAAATATGCTCCGGCAAAGTTTGGCGAAGAAGAGGAAGAGCTTCGGCATAGTCATTTTTGCGCAGACCGATGGCAGGGTCGGTCACAAAGCGAAATCCGAACGAATGGTACAATGCGATGGCGCGTTGGTTATGCTCCTGCGTGTGCAGAAGAACGGGGCCCTGCGCGCCGGTAAGACATGCGCCAAGCAGGGCGCGCCCAATGCCAAGGCCCTCATATTCCGGCAGAACCCGCAGCCAATGCACGGTGTCCATGCAGCCGTAGGCCTTCCACAGCATGCATGCGCCCACAGGACGGTCGTTTTCATCGCAAGCAAAGAGGATGCTGCGATAAAAGAGCGGATCGATAGGCGCATATACCTCGTCGATATATTCCCGCGCGCAGGCAACGTCTTCCTCCGATTCCGTGCACAGGCGCGTCCACAGCCCGGTCTCCTCCGCGCAGCAGGGGCGGATGGTAAATGGCGCAGGGATCTGTCGGAACGCGGCCTTGTTGGGCTGAGCGCACATCATAAACAGGTTCAAAAGAACACCTCCTGATGATCGGCCGTATGAAAAAAGCGGGACGGAAAAATCCGTTCCCGCTATACGATTTGTTTTGAAACACTCGAATCAGCACACGCCCTGCGCGAGCATGGCCTCGGCCACTTTCACAAAGCCGGCAATGTTCGCGCCAACGACGAAATTGTCGGTATAGCCGTATTCCTCGGCCGCGTTCATCACGCTGTTGCAGATGCCGACCATGATGCCGTGCAGCTTCGCGTCCACTTCTTCAAAGCTCCAGCTCAGGCGCTGGGAGTTCTGGCTCATTTCCAGCGCGGAGGTGGCCACGCCGCCGGCGTTTGCAGCCTTGCCCGGGGCAAAGAGCACGCCGTTTGCCTGCATATGCGCCACTGCGTCCGGAGTGGAAGGCATGTTCGCGCCTTCGCACACGGCGGTCACGCCGTTGGCGACGAGGGCCTGCGCGCCGTCGAGCTTCAGCTCGTTCTGCGTGGCGCAGGGCAGCGCGATATCGCACTTGACAGACCAGACGATGCCGTCCTCGTGGTATTCGGCGTTCGGATGATCCGCGATATATTCCTTGATGCGGCCGCGGCGGACTTCCTTGATCTGCTTGACGGCCTTCAGATCGATGCCGTCCGGATCGTAGACCCAGCCGTTCGAATCGGACATGGTGACGACCTTCGCGCCCAGCTGCGCGGCCTTCTCGGCAGCGTAAATGGCGACGTTGCCCGCGCCGGAGACGACCACGGTCTTGCCCGCGATGTCCATGCCCTTGCGGCGCAGCATTTCCTGCGTGAAATACACAAGGCCGTAGCCCGTGGCTTCCTTGCGGGCGAGGGAACCGCCGTAGGTCAGGCCCTTGCCGGTCAGAACGCCCTCGTACAGATTGGTCAGGCGCTTGTACTGGCCGTACATATAGCCGATCTCACGCGCGCCGGTGCCGATATCGCCGGCGGGAACGTCGGTATCCGCGCCGATATACTTGGTCAGCTCGGTCATAAAGCTCTGGCAGAAGGCCATGACCTCGCGGTCGCTCTTGCCCTTGGGGTCAAAATCGCTTCCGCCCTTGCCGCCGCCGATGGGCAGGCCGGTCAGGCTGTTTTTGAAGATCTGCTCAAAGCCGAGGAACTTGAGGATGGACAGGTTCACAGACGGGTGCAGACGGATGCCGCCCTTGTACGGGCCGATGGCATTGTTGTACTGCACGCGGTAGCCGCGGTTCACCTGTACCTTGCCCTTGTCGTCCACCCACGGCACCTTGAATTCGATCACGCGGTCGGGCTCGACCAGGCGCTCAAGGATTCCGTTCGCTTCGTATTCCGGGTGCTTTTCGACGATGGGCTCCAGAGATTCCAGAACCTCAGTGGCCGCCTGGATGAATTCCGGCTCGTTCGGGTTCTTGGCGATCAGAGCGTTCAGGACATTTTTTACATAAGACATGGCGTTTGCCTCCTAATCAACAAATAAACCGAATGCATGCAGTATACGCGCGGACAGGCCCGTTTGTCAATATCCATGCAGTCAAATCCTGCGTTCTTTACGAAAAATCCTGTATTTTGTGCATGAATATGCATGATTCCTGTTTTGCGCGCTGCATTTTTACATCACCGGGGCATCTCGCGCAGCTTCCTTGCCAGCTCAAAATACTCCTCGTTCAGCTTGGCCGGGTCGTCGCCCTTTTTCGGCGCGGAGAGCCTTGCCGAAAGCACGGCCATACGCATTTCGATCACGCTGCGGTCGAGGGCGGCGTCGTCCTTTTCCCGGTCTGCCGAAAGGGACGCCTTATAGGCTTCCCATCCCCCTTCGAACGTGTGCAGGGAACCGTTTTCAAACCGAACGAGCCGATCCGCCGCCGCGCTGATAAAGCGTTCGTCGTGGCTGACGAGCAAAATCGTGCCTGCATAGCCGGTCAGAAGCCCTTCCAAAGCCTCCATGGTGTAAATATCCAGGTGGTTCGTCGGTTCGTCCAGAATGAGGAAATTGACGTCCGAGAGCATCAGCCGCGCCAGAGAGACCTTCGCCTTTTCGCC
>JAFQGN010000246.1 GCA_017398245.1 Clostridia bacterium
ATTCTCAAGGGTCATCGACCCTTGAGCAGGGGTCAAGGGGGCAGCGCCCCCTTGCGTAATCCACGAACGCGGAGGTGCGCTTATGATCAAACTCGTTGCGATGGATCTGGACGGAACGCTGCTCAACGGCGATAAAGGTGTATCCGAATACACGGCGGGCATTCTGCGCGAATGCGAGGCCAAGGGCGTGAAAATGGTCATTGCCAGCGGCCGCGGGTTTGACAGCGCACGCGTCTACGCGCGGCTGACCGGTCTGAACAGCCCGATCGTGAGCGCAAACGGCGCGCGGGTGGACGAAACGCCGTTCGGCCCGACGATCATGGAGGATTGCATCCCGGAAGACCTCTCGCGCGACGTGTGCCGCATCATGCTGGAAAGCGGCATCTATTTCGTGTGCTACTGCCGCGGTGTGAACTACAGCGCCAACGGCACCGAGATCAAGCGCGGGCTGATGCCCAAACATACGGTTGACAACGGTCAGTTCACCGTGCGCAATACGCTGGATCTGGACGAGCTTCTCAGCGAGGGCGTAAAACGGCCGTATAAATATGTCGCGTTTACATGGGAGCTTGATGCGCTGGCCAAGCTGCGCGAGCGTCTGGAAAAGGAGATCGACGCGGCGATCTCCAGCTCGTGGCCGGATAACGTCGAAGTTCTGGCCAAGGGCTGCGGAAAGGGCCGGGCGATCGGCTTCCTCGCGGAAAAGTACGGCATTGCCAAGGACGAGATCATGGCCTTCGGCGATCAGGAAAACGACCGCGATATGCTGCTGAGCGCGGGCTGGCCCGTCGCCATGGAAAACGCCACCGACGGCCTGAAGAAGATCGCGCGCATCATCGCGCCGAAAAACACCGAAGACGGCGTGGCGAAGGTGCTGGAAAAGATGGTGCTGAACAAAGAGGTGTAAGAAAATGATGCATATCGTGCTGGTGGAGCCGGAGATCCCGCAGAACACGGGCAATATAGCGCGCACCTGCGCCGCGACGGGGGCCATGCTGCATCTGATCAAGCCGCTGGGCTTTTCGCTGGAGGATAAATACCTCAAGCGCGCCGGGCTGGATTACTGGAACCTGATGACCTTCCGCATCTACGAAAACTGGCAGGATTTCTGCGAAAAGAACCCGGGCGCGGACATGCGCTTTTTCTCCACGAAGGCCCCGAAAGACTACGCGCAGGCGGAATATACCGACGGCATGTACCTCGTCTTCGGCAAGGAGACCAAGGGCCTGGACGAAGAGCTTTTGCGGCGCGAATACGAACGCTGCGTGCGCATCCCCATGCGGGCGCAGGCGCGCAGCCTGAACCTGTCCAATTCGGTCGCCATCGCGCTGTTTGAAGCGCTGCGCCAGCAGGATTTTCCCGGCCTGCAGGGCGAGGGAATGCTCGCGCAGGAGCACAGCGGCCCGGAATGGAAGGACTATGTCTGACGGGCGAAAGCTGCAGCCGCCTGTGCGAAAGTATGAAGAAAGCGGATGGATGTGCCGACCCTGTCTTTCTCAAATGGCCTGAGTGCAGGGAACACGGTTTGCAAAGCGCGCGTCAATATAGTACAATGAAGCGGAAAGGCGGGGTGATGGGCGCATGGCGAAGGTGATTTCGCGCAAAAAGCAGCGCGAGCGGCGCATACGCCTGCGCGTCGCCGCTTCGCTGATGGATTTTCTGGGCGTGGTCGGCTCGGTCGTGCTCATAGGCCTGTGTGTTTTGCTGCTCAGGTCGCTGTGGGCATGGATCGGGGCGGATTTTGAATCGACCTTTGCCCTGATCAAAGCGACAGTACTGAACGCTGTGATGGTCGGCGCGAAATAGCGCCGGCCATTTTGGGTTGCAGAAAAAGATTTTCGGAACCAAACAAAGGGAGGCGGCCGTGTGCGCGTTTCGTGGCAGGAAGTTTTGGACAGCATAGAAGCGTGTGATAAATGCCCGCTGCGCGCAGGCTGCACGCAGACCGTGCCCGGCGAGGGCGATGTGCACGCAAAGCTCATGTTCATCGGCGAAGGCCCCGGCGCGGAGGAAGACCGGCTGGGCAGGCCGTTCGTAGGCGCGTCCGGACAGCTGCTGGATAAGATGATCGCCGCCATCGGCCTTTCGCGTGAAGAAGTCTACATCGGCAACGTGGTCAAATGCCGCCCGCCCCATAACCGGCAGCCTTCGCCCGAAGAGGCTGCGGCTTGTCTGCCGTATCTGCGGGCGCAGGTGGCGCTTGTCCGGCCGCGGGTGATCGTCCTTCTGGGCGCGACGGCGGCGCGGTACACCATCTCGCCCGATATCCGCATCACGCGCGATCGGGGCAGGTGGTTTGAGCGTAAGGGCGTTTGGATGATGCCCACGTACCATCCCTCCGCTCTGCTGCGCGATCCGGCGCTCAAGAAGGCGGCGTGGGCCGATTTTCAGGCCGTGCGGGATAAACTCAGGGAAACAGAGAGCATGCAGGCGGGAGGAAACTGACGGATGCGCAGGCTGCAAAAGGATATGACCGCGTTTTTTCAGGAGCTGAGCCCGGGGGAGAGCCGCGCGCTCGTCTTCGGCGAGGGAGACATGGGCGCGAAGACCGTGCTCATCGGCGAAGCGCCCGGCGAACAGGAAGCCCTGCAGGGCAGGCCGTTCGTGGGCAAGGCGGGCAAAAATTTGGACGAGCTGCTGGAGCTTGCCGGGCTGGAAAGGCAGGGCCTGTATATCACCAATACCGTCAAATTCCGCCCGACGAAGGTCTCGGCCGCGGGCAGGCTCGTGAACCGGCCGCCGACGAAAGAGGAGATCGAGCTGTTTCTGCCCTGGCTGAAAAAGGAGATCGCGCTCGTCGGGCCCAAGCGCGTCGTGACGCTGGGCAACGTGCCGCTCAAGGCTCTGCTCGGCCCGAAGGCGACCATCGGCGAGATGCACGGGCAGATCGCGCAGTGGCAGGGCATGCAGCTGTACCCGCTGTACCACCCGGCTTCGCTCATTTATAACCGCTCGCTGCACCCTGTCTACGAGCAGGACGTGCGCGCGCTGGGCGAGCTGATCCGCCGCGAGGATTGAGCGCATGGTACATGCAAAAGAATGCACGGCGCGGGAATTTTTGCGGCTGAGCGAAAAACGGCGGCTGTTTGCGCCTCAAAAGCAATTCACGCCCGACAAAGCCGCCTGCGACAGAGCGAAAAACCCGCTCCTTGAACGCAGACACGTATTTCTCGCAGGCTATGAAGACGGCGCGCCGAAGGCGCGTCTTTTTCTCGTGGACGGCGGCGATGCGGCGTGGTTTTCCATGCCCGTGCTGCCCGGCGGCGAATGCACGCGCGCGCTTGTGGATAAAGCTGTGGAAATCGCCCGTGAATGGGGCTGCGAAGAACTGCGCGGCCCGGTTTCGCCGGACGGCTCGGGATTTTGCATCGGCGCGCCCCTGCCCGCAAGCTGTGGCGGAATCGAATGCAATGCGGCCCAAACCGGCATGGGAACGCCCGGAAGTCGCGCGCATTCCGCGCCGTGGCATCCGGAAGGGGACGGGCAGCTGGCGCAGGTGCTGGCACAAAACGGGTTCGAGCCCTGCACACATCTGTTGGAACTGACGATACCGCTCCATAACCGGCGGAACCCGTATCGCGGCGCAGGGGAGCGGGCGCTTTCGCGCCGGGGCATGCGCATAGAGGCGCTCCCGCCAAACAGGCGCGCGTGCGAGGCCGCCTTTGCCGTCTCGCAGGACGCCCACGCGCGCGGCTATGCCGCCTTTGAACGCGTGTTCGCCCGCTGCGCGCAGCTCTCGCCGAAGATGCGCGCGGTCATCGCCTTTGCAGATGATGCGCCCGCGGGCTGGATCCTGTTCGTGCCGGAAAAAGGGAGAACAGTTCGCCTTCTGCATATGCAGATCCTGCCGCAGTTCCGCCGGGGCGTCTGCGCCGCCGCGCTGCTTGAAATGGCGTGGGATATGGCCGCAGAGCGCGGCGCGCGTGAGATATACGCTTCGACGATCGACCCGGAAAACGCGCCTTCTATCGCCATGGCGCGCAACGCCGGCGCGGCTTTGGCGGCGGATTATGCCGTATTTTGCAGGAAAACGCGCCCGAAGGCGTCAAATAACGAAAAATTAACATGAGAAAGCCCGCTTAGGGGGTTTTCACGCGCCGCTTTTTGTGTATTATAGATGTGCTTCTATGGAAGAAACCGGGAAAAACAGGCGCGCCCCCGTGCGGAAAATGTGCGGGAAGGCACGCGTCTTTTTGCAGGTACACGATAGTATTTGGAGGGAATGGAATGGCTCTGACGAAATGCCCGCGCTGCGAACTGAATTATATCCTTGATGGGGGCAGCCTGTGCACGGTGTGCCGCCGCGAGGTTCGCGGAGAACAGACGGACGACGAAGTAGTGGAAATGTGCTCGGAATGCGGCGAAAACCCCGTCGTGCCGGGCAGCGAATACTGCGCGCAGTGCCTTAAGGAAATGAACCGCAGCGCCGCTTCCACTACGGAAGAGGAGCCCATGACGGTCGGCGAGGCCACCATCGGCATCGACAATGTGAGCACCATGGACGAGATCGTGATCGACGATGTGGGCGAAGAGGCCCCCTTCGGCGATGACGAGGACTTTATGGACGACGATGACGAAGACGAGGACGAGCCGGACGAGGCTGTCGGCGGCAAGCAGCGCAAAAAGCGCCGCAGCCAGGACGCCGAGCTCAAGGCCAGCGGTTTCAGCGTGGTAGACGGCGACGAAGCAGGCAATGATATTTTCAATCGCTGATCTGCACCTGTCCGGAGGCGACAAGCCCATGGACGTCTTCGGCAGTCATTGGGAAAACCATTTTGAACGCATCCGCACCAGCTGGCTCGAGTCGGCAGGTGCGGATGATATTGTGCTGCTTCCGGGCGATCTTTCCTGGGCCATGCGTCTGGAGGACGCGCAGGACCATCTGCATGAGATCGGCTCCCTTCCCGGCCGCAAGGTCATTCTGCGCGGAAACCACGATTACTGGTGGTCCGCCATCGGAAAGGTGCGCGCAGCGCTGCCGGAGGGCATGTACGCCGTGCAGAACGACGCTCTGCTTCTGGACGGCACGCTCATCTGCGGCAGCCGCGGCTGGCTCTTGCCCGGAGCCGATTGCTCGGCCGACGATAAAAAGATCTTCGAGCGCGAGCTGATCCGGCTGGAAATGTCGCTGAAAAAAGCGCGCGCGCTTTCGGCAGAAGCTCCGCTCGTCGTCATGCTCCATTTTCCGCCGCTGACCGTGGCCGAGCCCGATACCGCCGTCACGGCCCTTCTGGAGCAGTACGCGCCGCAGCACGTGGTCTACGGGCATCTGCACGGCCCCGCCACCCGCGCTGCGTTCACTGGCGAACACAACGGGATCGAATACCATCTCGTCTCCTGCGATGCGCTGGGGTTCAAACTCAGGCCTATTTTATAAAGCATGTTCATAGCGCTCTTCCTTTGCGGGAAGGGCGCTTTTTTTTTACCGTGTGCCCTGGTTAGAGAGGTGCGTTCAGCACGGGGCGCCGGGCGATCCTGTACCGCGGCGGAGATGTGCATGTACAGGGAAAAGAATTCCGGGAAACCTATGTAAATTCTCGGAAAGGTATTGACAAGCAGAACCGGAGAGGATATAATACAATCAAGTTAGATGAAGC
>JAFQGN010000247.1 GCA_017398245.1 Clostridia bacterium
ATAATACTCGGTCTCGGAAATGAGCATCAGGTTGGAGTTGACCATCTTCAGCCGTTCGGAACGCTTGTTCGTCGGCTCGATGATATACGCCGGCGTGCCCACGATCTGCCGGAACTCCGGGTTCTGCATGGCCGCCTGCACAAGGCGGGCCATGTCGCGCGCGGTGGTGTAGTGGTCGTCGGCATGATAGCCGTGCGCGTTGGAAAAATGGGTGTTCGTCATGCCCAGTTCCGCCGCCTTGGCGTTCATCATGTCCACGAACCCGTCGATCGATCCGCCCACGATCACCGCCACGGCGTTGGCCGAATCGTTGCCCGAATGCAGCATCAGGCCGTACAGCAGGTCGATGAACATCATCTCTTCGCCCACCGTCACCGGCATCAAGGAAGAATCCTTGGGTACGTTCGCCGCTTCCTTGGGAATGACGATCTCCTCTTCCAGATGCCCGTATTCCAGCGCCAGCAGGCATGTCATGATCTTCGTCGTGCTCGCCGGGTACATGGCCCTGTCCGCGTTCTTTTCAAACAGGGGCGCGCCCGTTTTCGCGTCGATCAGAATCGCCGTCTCCGCCGCAAGGCTTTCCGGCAGCAGAAGCTGCTCGGCCCCTGCGCCGGGCATAAGCCCCAGCAGCAGCGCCAGCAGCAAAACTACGCTCAGTGTTCGGCATTTGCAAAGCATGATGCGCATCTGCCATCCTTTCCGTCGGCCATAAGCCGCTTTTTATCCGTTCGCGGTCGAGACGACCAGCAGCGTTCCCGTTCCCCGGGGCGCGCTGATGAGCACGCAGCGGCCGCGCAGAACGAGCGGCGCATCCTGCGAAAGCTGCGCGCTGTACACGCCGCGCTTATATTCGCCGTGTTCCTCGGAAAAACCGTCATTGGGCAGGCTGACGAGCACGCTCAGAAGAGAGCCCTCTTCCCCGTGCGCCGCAGCCATTTCCACATGCACCTTCCCCTCGGCCTCTACCGTCACGCTGAGTTCTCCGCTGTATACGACGGCGCGCACCACATTGTGCCCGTCGAACCATTCGTCCTCAAAATCGATATCCACAATGCCGGACGCGTCCGCACGGATCTCCAGAACAGAAGCGGTCTGTCCGTCTTCTTCCTGCGCGGTAAAGAGCACCGCGCTTTCCATGCCCTTGATCTCCAGGTCGGAAACCTGCATTTCCATCATTTCCGCCGCATACATGCCGGCCGGAACGATATCGTACCGCGGGCATACTTCCGCGCCGCACACCGAACAGATCTCCACCGAATACCCGTCATGGGCAAAATCCGCCGCGAATACGAACTCCTCGGCCTCATGCCCCTTGGGCATGATCGGCACTTCCTTCATCGCCTCGCAGTACATGCAGCCCTGATAGTACAGGCCCCACTGCGTGCAGGTCGGCTCGCTCTCGCGTTCCCAGCGGGAATCATCCCAAACGTGGAATTCTTCCCCTGCGGGGATGATATCGTATGCCTCGCCATCCTGTTCGCCGCATACGGCGCACACCACGGCGGTGTATCCGTCGCTGACGCAAGTGGGCTTGCAAACGCCCTCCTTAAATTCATGCCCGGTCGCGGGAAGGATCTCCTCCTCCCGCTTTTCGCAGGCAAAGCACAGTCTCACGCGCAGGCCGTCGCCTTCGCAGGAGGGATCGGCCGTCTGCTCCCATTTGCTCCATTTATGCACGCCGGGAATGATCTGCGTGCGCTCGCCGATCTCCTCTTTGCACACCGTGCAGATGTCTACCGTATATCCGTCCTCGCACCCGGGCGCCACGGTTACCTTTTCCACGCTGTGGCCGGTCGGCTCAATCTCCTGCCTGTGGTTTGCGCCGCACACGCTGCATTTGCGTTCCTGGCTGCCGGGCGTCTCGCAGGTCGGCTCCGCCGTCACGCTGAACTCTCCCCATTTGTGGTACGCCGCGCTGCGCGGCACGATATCGGTCTTCTCGCCTGCATAATCGCAATTTTTGCACGAAAGGATCGTGTATCCGTCCTCAACGCAGGTCGGCTCGACGATCACAGCCAGCAGCTCGTGCTCAGCGGGCTCGCTCTCCTGCTGCTGCGTCTCTGCGCACACCGTGCACGTCCTCTCGCGCAAACCGGCCGCGCTGCAGGTCGGCTCCACAAGCTCCGTCCATTCGCCCCAGATATGCGCCTGCGGGTCGGCCTGCCGGATGTCGTACTGCTCGCTCTGCCAAAGGCACGCGGTGCAAACGTCCATGGTATAGCCCACGCTCTGGCAGGTAGCTTCGGTCGTGCGGCGGCTGAGCGTGTGCACGCGTTCTTCGCCGCACAGCGGGCAGGCGTGCTTTTCCGCGTCGATGGACGACCAGCCCGCCGTATGCGCGCAGGCGGCCGCGGGCTCGGCCTGCGCCTGTGCAAGCGCGGGCAGCGCCAATAGCGCCAGCAAAACAAGTGTCAAAACCCATATATTCTTCTTCATCAATGCTTCCTCTCCGTTTCCATTGCCGTCCTTCTCCTCATCGGAGACCGCCGCACGTACCCCGCAGGGCCGCAGGCGGTTCACAGCACAGCAAATAAGCCCTGCATGCAAAGCTCCATGCATTATACACCGCAAATGTTGCGTTCGCAAGAAGCCCTGCATTTTGGACGAGATTCGTACCGGAAAAGATGCATTTTCATCATGCCAAGGCCGCATCGGCGCATGCGTTCATCCAAAACGAAAAGCCGGAAAGGAACAAAAGTTCCTTTCCGGCTGTGAAAGCTTGAATCTGAAGAAAGATTAGGCCTTCTTTTCGGTTTCGATGACCTGCTGGCCGTCATAATAGCCGCAGCTCTTGCAGACGCGGTGCGCCAGCTTCATCTTGCCGCAGCGGGGGCACTTCGCGATGCCCGGGAGACCCAGCTTCCAATTAGCCGCGCGGCGGGAATTGCGGCGGGCCTTGGATACTTTACCCTTCGGTACTGCCATGGTGATTCCACCTCCTAAACCTTTCTGTGGGATCGTCGTCCGCCGAAAACCGGCGGGTTTTCAGCGCAGACAGGCTCGTTCGAACCATGTCTGGTTTGTCAATATCAGTTGTCGACCTGACCTTCCGCCTGTTCGCAGCCGCAGTTTTCCTCGTTGCGGTTTTTGCCGCAAACGGGGCACAGACCCGCGCAATCCGGCCTGCACAGGAACCGCATGGGCAGCTCCAATATCAGCGCGTCCGTCACGGGCTTGGTCAGATCCGCCGCATAGCCTTCGATGAGATATTCGTCGTCATCGTCCTTCGGCGTGCGGGAAAAGCGGTTTTCGATATCCGCCTCGACGTGCAGCCGGGCTTCCTCCAGACACAGCGCGCAGCGCGAGACCACGTCCGCCACGATCGTGGCATGCATGACCACACCCTGCCCCGTGCCCACAAGGTCTCCCTCGATATGCACGTTTTCGAAGGCCACCGGATCGTCAAGATACTCTATCGGCTCCACCTGCACGTCGCAGGCGAACGGATAGCTCTGGCCGGGATCCCGAAGGGGATTGGACATATCCAGACGCACCGGAAGCACCTCTTTTCCAAAGCGGGTATCAGGAAAAGGCAGAACTCACCTGTTCCTAAACAAGCCTTCTTAGTATACCGTCCGCGTTCGGTTCTGTCAATCGTATTATGGGCAGGGCGTGTTAAAATTTGCGCGCCCCGCCGCAGAAATAACCGATTTTCAGACCGCCGCAGGACCGATACCGACTCTCAAGGGCCGCTCTTACTTGCTCACCAGCTCCAGCGTATCGCGCGCGATGGCCAGCTCTTCGTTGGTCGGCACGACCCAGACCTGCACCTTGGAGTTTTCGGAAGAGATCTTCTGCTCCTTGGAACGGGTCTTGAGGTTGAGCTCCTTGTCCAGCTCGACGCCCAGGAATTCCAGGCCGTCGCAGATCATCTCGCGGCCGGGGCCGTCGTTCTCGCCGATGCCGGCGGTGAAGATGATGGCGTCCAGACCGCCCATCGCGGCAGCGTAGGAGCCGATGTACTTCTTGATGCCGTAGGCCCACATATCCAGGGCGACCTTGGCGTTCTCGTTGCCGCCTTCCGCAGAGGCCCAAACGTCACGCATATCGGAAGAGGCGCCGGAAATGCCCAGCAGGCCGCTCTTCTTGTTCAGGATGTTCAGGGTCTCGGTCACGGTAAGATTTTCGTTGTTGGCGATGCATTCCACAACGGCCGGATCCAGAGAACCGGAGCGGGTGCCCATCAGCACGCCTTCCAGGGGAGTGAGGCCCATGGAGGTGTCCACGCACTTGCCGTCCACGCACGCGCTCAGGGAAGAGCCGTTGCCCAGGTGGCAAACGACGACCTTGTGCGCATTTTCGGCGCCGAGGATCTCGATCGCGCGGGCAGAGACGAAGCGGTGGGAAGTGCCGTGGAAGCCGTAGCGGCGGATCTGGTACTTATCGTAATACTCCATCGGCACGCCGTACAGATAGGCATGCTTGGGCATGGTCTGGTGGAACGCGGTGTCGAACACGGCGACCATGGGGGTGGTGGGCATGACCTTCTGGCAGGCTTCGATGCCCATCAGGTTGGCCGGGTTGTGCAGCGGGCCCAGCGGGATGCATTCCTTGATGGCCTCGATAACCGGCTCGTTGATGATGCAGGAAGCGGTGAACTTCATGCCGCCGTGCAGCACGCGATGGCCGACCGCGCCGATCTCGTCGATAGACTTGATCACGCCGTGCTCGCCGTCCTGCAGGGCTTCCAGAACCACGGCCATGGCGTCGGTGTGGTCCTTCATGGGGGTGGTCAGCTCGAACTTGCCGTCCTCGCCGAACTTGTGGGTCAGCTTGCTGCCTTCGATGCCGATGCGCTCGCACAGGCCCTTGGCGATGACGGACTCGTCCTGCATATCGATCAGCTGATACTTCAGGGAAGAGGAGCCGGCGTTGATGATGAGGATCTTCATATTGCTGTATCTCCTTTTATTCATGCCGCAGCGCTGCCTGTCCGGCAGCGCCCGGCGTTTGCTCGTTTATACAGGGGCGGATCAGCGCAGCGGCACGCAGCGCGCTCGCGCGCATTGGCATCCTGCAAAAGATGCCAACGATCCGACTTTCATATGGATCAGCGCAGCGGCCGCTTGCGGCGGTCGCGCGTGTCGGCCTTTTGCAAAAGCCGGTGATCCAAATCCATAAGGATCAGCGGACCGGCTGCTTGCGGCGGTCGCGCGTATCGGCCTTTTGCAAAAAGGCCGATGATCCAAGGCTCATAAGGATCAGCGGACCGGCGCAAAGCGCGGTCGCGCGTGTCGGCAGATTTATCTGCCGACGATCCGAAATTACTGCGCCTGGCAGGCGGTGATGGCGACGGTGGCGACGATATCGTCCACCGAGCAGCCGCGGCTCAGGTCGTTGCAGGGCTTGGCGATACCCTGCAGGATCGGGCCGTACGCCTCGGCATGGCCCAGGCGCTGCACCAGCTTGTAGCCGATGTTGCCGGCCTGCAGGTCCGGGAAGACCAGCACGTTGGCGTGGCCGGCCACCTTGCTGCCCTTGGCCTTCAGCTCGCCAACGCTCGGAACGATGGCGGCGTCGAGCTGCAGCTCGCCGTCCAGAGCCAGTTCGGGGGCCATTTCCTTGGCGATCTTGGTGGCTTCCTGCACCTTTGTCACCAGGTCGTGCTTGGCGCTGCCCATGGTGGAGAAGGAAAGCATGGCGACCTTGGGCTCGATGCCGGCAAGGGCCACGGCGGAATCGGCCGCAGCGACGGCGATGTTGGCCATCTCTTCGGCGGTCGGGCAGGGGATGACGGCGCAGTCAGCAAAGATCATGATGCCGTCGGAGCCGTAGGTCTTGTCCGGGCATTCCATCAGGAAGCAGGAAGAAACGGTCTTCATGCCGGGCTTGGCCTTGATGATCTGCAGCGCCGGGCGCAGCATATCGCCGGTGGAGTGGATCGCGCCGGAAACGAGGCCGTCGGCGTCGCCCAGCTTGACCATCATCACGCCGTAATACATCGGGTCGGAAACCAGCTTGGCAGCCTGTTCCTCGGTCATGCCCTTGGCCTTGCGGATCTCATACAGAGCCGCAGCGTATTCGCCGGCCTTCTCGCTTTCGGCGGGGTTGATGATCTCGAGACCTTCGATGCAGGTGCCGGTCTGCGCGGCCACTTCGGCCACCTTCGCCGGGTCGCCCAGCAGAGTCAGCTTCGCCAGGCCTTCCGCCGCGATCTTCGCAGCAGCCTGGATATTACGGGTCTCTTCGCCTTCGGGCAGGACGATGTGCTTCACGTTGGACTTGGCCTTTGCCTTGATCACATCAATAATTGCCATGCTTGTTTCCCTCCATATAACTTCGGGCGGAAAAACTCCGCCTCCATGTAATTTTCTGCACACAAAAGCAGGCGGCTCTGCCGGGCCGCATGCTCCCATGCTGTCTCATTCTCTATTATACGCCCAAAATGCTATTTTGGAAAGAAAAACCGAGCGCAAAAACGCGCCCCAAAGCGGAAATTCCTTCCATATATGCCGAATTTACGATTATTTTACCCCTGCGGCCAAGGCGTAACAAAGCCTTCGCTTGCGATATTTGCCTTTACCTGCTATAATCTGTAATTGCGCATCCTTGCTCTGGTTTACCTGACCAGAGCCGTCTGCCGGATGCATCATCCGGCCCAAGTCCATAAGGAGGTGAACGTCTTGAACCAGTACGAGGTTATGTACATCATCGATCCCACTGTTGAGGATCAGGCTCGTGCGGATCTCATCGCCCGTTTCAATTCTCTCGTTGAGCTGAATGGCGGCAAGGTGGACCGCGTTGACGAATGGGGCAAGCGCCGTCTGGCCTATACCATCGACTACAAGACGGAAGGCTATTATGTACTTCTGTACATCACCGCGCCTTCCACTCTGCCCAAGGAGCTGGAACGCAACATGCAGATTTCCGACTCCGTTCTCCGCTATATGGTGATCCGCTTCGAGGGCGAACTGCCGCCCAAGAGGGAGCCGCTGCGTCCCTACGCGCAGGCCGCGCAGGCGACTGCTGAGGAAACCACCGCTCCGGCCGAGGAAGCCGCTCCCGCTGAGGAAGCCGCTGCCGAGACCACCGAGCAGGCGGAAGAGGCCACCACTGAGGCCTAATATCACCATTTCAGTCTTTTCCGACCGTGTAACAAAAAGGCAGGTATGCGATTATGAATAAGGCCATCCTTATCGGCAGGCTTGCTACCGACCCGGAGCTTCGCACCACGTCCGGCGGCGTTTCCGTCTGTCAGTTCCGTCTGGCAGTCAGCCGTCGCTTTGCTAACCAGCAGGGCGTTCGCGAGGCGGATTTCATCCCGATCGTTGTCTGGCGCCAGCAGGCGGAGACCTGTGCAAGGTATCTGTCCAAGGGCCGCCAGTGCGCCGTCGTCGGCACTATCCAGACCCGTTCCTATGATGCGCAGGACGGAACGAAGCGATATGTGACCGAAATCGTCGCAGACGAGGTGGAATTCCTGGGCTCCAGGGAAGATCGCCCCGCCCCCATGGGCGACGATCTGCCTATCCCGCCGGCGCAGAGCGCAGGCCCGAAGCCTTCTCTTAAGAAGGAAAGCGGCTTTGTCGAGATCGACGATGACGAATTGCCGTTCTGATGTTACCGGAACCAATCAAGACTCATAGCAAGGAGGATATCACCATGGCGGAAGATAGAGGCGCCCGTCGTCCGCGCGGCAAGCGTCCGCGCAGGAAGGTGTGCATGTTCTGCGTTGATAAGATCCAGCACATCGATTATAAGGACACGATCCGTCTGCGCCGTTTCACCAACGAGCGCGGCAAGATCCTGCCCCGCCGCATGTCCGGCACCTGTGCCAAGCACCAGCGTCAGCTTTCTGTCGCGATCAAGCGTGCTCGCAAGGTCGCTCTCATGCCCTACACTGCCGACTAATTCAAGTCTGCACAAGCCCTGTTCCTTCGGGAACAGGGCTTTTTTGCGCCATCGCCTCTCCCCGCCTTTTACCGGCCCGCAAACCCCGTTCATCTCGCCCCGCGCTCCCTCTTCCCCTCCTCCGCACACCTTTCGTCCACGCAACCTTTTATCATGCGCGTCGCCTCACCGCGCTCCCCCTTCCCCTCCTCCGCACGCCTTTCGTCCATGCAACCTTTTATCATGCGCGTCGCCTCACCGCGCCCAACGCCTCCACCGCTATGTGTCAACCTCCCGCCCTCCATCGCTAACCGAACCAGCAAACGCCATGACCGCGCGCAAGAGCCGCCCCGCGCTCCCTCTCCCCTTTCCCGCCAAGCGCCCAGACAAAGCCTCCTCTCTCCCCTCCGCACACCTTCCTCTCACGCAACCTTTTACCACGCGCGTCGCCTCACTGCGCCCAACTCCTCCACCGCCCTGCGCCAACCGCATAGGCAAACGCCACGATCGCGCGCAAGAACCGCCCCGCACTTCCCTCTTCCCCCATCGCTAACCGAACCGGCCACTGCTGCGATCGCGCAAGAGCCGCCCCGCGCTCCCTTCCATCTTTGCAAGGCGAAATTTTGCGCAAAGAGCCACATTTTGTCGGAGTGATTTCGGTTGCGCGCGCGGCCCGTAAATGCTACAATATGCATATTCGATCGTTATTTAGGAGGATATGCCCGTTATGAAACGTTCCGTTCGCATTCTGCTTTTCGTTCTTCTCACCGCTCTGATCGCCTTCGCGTTTTCCGGCTGCATGGATATCGGCGGCAATACCAAGCCCGATGTCACCGCCCCGCCCATGACCGCCTCCTATTATGAGGATTACGACGCCGCCTACACCCACTATAACCAGGTCGCCTTTACCGATACCCTCGAGACCCTGACCGCCCGCTTCGGCGAGCCCGAGATCCTCGAGACCGAAAACGGCAACAACTACACCTGGGTCTTGGAAGACGGCTACGGCTTCACCGCCGCCTTCTACGAGACCGGCGCGCTGCGCGTCAAGGTCGTCCATTACGAGGACATCCGCCAGTTCAGCAAGCTAAGCAATTCCACCAACCTCAGCACCGTCGAATCCTTCGATAAGGACGTCGATTTCCAGACCTGCGTGGCCGTGTTCGCCGGCAGGCCCATCGAGATCGCTCAGATCGCCAATTCTTCCGACGGCAGCGATATCAAGCGCGTCTACACCTGGCTCGATCAGAACGACAACATCGTCCAGATCCTCTTCAAGGCCGACGGCAAGGTCGAATCCATCAGCTACAACGTCCAGTAAGGCGCGGAGTTACGCCGGGGCTTCTCGCCCCAGACCCTCGCCAAAGGGGCTCCGCCCCTCTGGACACCCGTGCAGGGACTCCGTCCCTGCACCCTGCTTAAGGGATTTCATCCCTTAAGAATCCCGTATTTGGGGTCTGTCATCCTATCACAACATAAAAAGGTCGGCTGCGCTTCCAGCGCGTGCCGGCCTTTTACAATCATACCCTGGCACGAAAACATGCCCGGTCCCGCTCTGTAAGTGCTGCCGGGCTTCTCGTTTGGGTACAGAAACGGTGTCCCCTAATTGAGGATCTTTAAGGGACTAATTCTATTAAGCGGGGTCTGGAGACAGAGTCTCCAGCGTTTCCCTTTCGCAGCGCACAAAAGCCCAGCCCACGCGGTACGCGTAGCCGGGCTTTTCTTTGTTTTGATAGTAGTGGGTCCCCTAATTGAGGGTTCCAAGGCGCCGCGCCTGATTCGCAGAATCAGCCGTCGGCGGTTTTCCAGAAGGGAAAACTTTCAAACCCTGAAGGTTTGAAACCTCTGGGGAATCATTCCCCCTGCCAGAGAGTCCAGAGAGGCGGAGCCTCTTTGGCAGGGGGCGGGACAGAGTCCCGCCGTAACCCCCGGGGCAGCGCCCCAGCGCTCCCCTTACTTCTCCCAGCGGCCGGTGCAGCCGCAGGGCAGCACGCCGCCGCTGCTGATGGGCAGCACCAGCTCGTCCGCGACGACCTTGCCGCCAAACCGGCTTCCCACCGAGAACGACACCATATTGGAAATAACGGTGGACTGCAGCCCGGTCGTATACGAATTGACCAGGAAGAACAGCGGGGTGTCCGAAACGACCTTCGTGCAGGCCTGCAGAAGTTCCCACAGCTTGTCTTCCAGCTTCCAGATCTCGCCGCCGGGCCCGCGGCCGTAGCTGGGCGGGTCCATGAGCAGTCCGTCGTAATGGTTGCCTCTGCGCGCCTCACGTTCCACAAACTTCAGCGCGTCGTCCACGATCCAGCGCACGCTGGTCTCGTCAATTTTGGACAGCCTGCGGTTATCGCCCGCCCAGCTGACCAGTCCCTTGGCCGCGTCCACATGGGTCACATGCGCGCCCGCAGCCGCGCAGGCCATCGTCGCGCCGCCGGTGTAGCCAAACAGGTTCAGCACCTTGATGGGCCTGCCCGCATTGCGGATCTTTTCGCCCATCCAGTCCCAGTTGGCCGCCTGTTCCGGGAAGAGGCCCGTGTGCTTGAACCCGGTCGGATGCACCTGAAAGCGCAGCTTTTTGTAATCTACCGTCCAGTTGTCCGGCAGCTTGCGCTTGAAATCCCACGCGCCGCCGCCGCCCGAGGAGCGGTTGTACACAGCGTCCGCGATCTTCCACAGGCCGGGGTTCTGCTTGGGCCAGATCGACTGCGGATCGGGCCTGCGCAAAATGATATCGCCCCAGCGCTCCAGCTTTTCGCCGTCGCCGGCGTCCAGCACTTCGTAATCTTTCCATCCGTCTGCAACGAACATAGCTTGTACCTCACGGTTACGCTGGGGGCTTCTCGCTCCCAGACCCCTCGCCAAAGGGAACGATTCCCTTTGGAAACCTCAATTAGGGGTGTCCTAATTATCAAAACTGGGGTTCTATCGATCCTTCGGTAGAACCCCAAAGCAACGCATTATAACTATCCCAATATACGGGATTCCAAAGGGATGAAATTCCTTTGGCAGAGGTGCAGGGGACAGAGTCCCCTGCCGGGGTGTCCAGAGGGAGAGGTGACAAACCTTTAGGTTTGTCAGTCCGGCTTTCGCCGGACCGCCGACGGCTGATTCTGCGAATCAGACGCGGCGCCGCTGAGCCCTTTGGCGGGTGCGCCTCGTCCTCCCGTCAGGCCTTCCAGACGGAGAGAGTGGCGTCCTCACCGTTGATGGACCATTCCTTGCAATAGCAGTCCTCCGGCGCTTCGCACTCGTTCATCGCCACGCACAGAACGGCGTTCTTAATGGTCTCGCAGCCATTGGCCAGCACGCACATCAGCTTCTCTCCCGCCTTGCAGCACACGCCGATGCGGTCGGTCACGTCGAATCCGGCTTCCTTG
>JAFQGN010000248.1 GCA_017398245.1 Clostridia bacterium
CGAAATACATGGCAAGAGGCCGGTCCGCAGTGTAACTGCAGCCGGCCTTCTTCTTTCTATGTGTGATATTCTACCCCTTATTGAGGGTTCCAAGGGGAATCATTCCCCTTGGCGGGGTGTGGGGCAGAGCCCCACCGTACCTTTCCCCTTGCGTTAAAACACCTGCAGGATGAGGCACTTGAGGTAATGGGTCTCAGGCGCGGCGGGCAGGATGGGATGATCGTGCGCCTGCGCGCGGTTTTCGACCAGACGCACGCGCTTTCCGCTGTCGCGCGCGGCCTCGTTGACCATATCCAGGAACATATTGGGCAGCATGTGCTGCGAGCACGAGCAGGTTACCAGGAAGCCGCCCTCTTTGCACAGCTTCATGCCGCGCAGGTTGATCTCCTTATAGCCCCTGCGCGCGCTTTCAAGCGCGGAGCGGCTCTTGGCAAACGCGGGCGGATCGAGAATGACCACGTCGTAGCGCTGCTTTTCATCGTACTTTTCGCGCAGGAAATCAAAGCAGTTGGCGGCCTCAAAGCGGGCGTTGGAAAGGCTGTTGATGGCGGCGTTTTCGCGCGCATAGGCCACGGCGTCCTCGGAAATATCCACGCCCACGGCCTCGGCCGCGCCGAAATGGGCCGCGTGCAGTGCGAACGAGCCGATATGGCAGAAGCAGTCCAGCACAGTCTTGCCCTTTACGAACGGGGCGATGGCGGCACGGTTTTCCTTCTGGTCCAGGAAATACCCGGTCTTCTGGCCTTCCTTCACGTCCACCAGCAGCTTGATGCCGTTTTCCAGCATTTCGACCCTGTCCGGCACCTCGCCATAGACCAGGCCGGTGGTCATGGGCAGGCCTTCCAGACGGCGCACGGGCACGTCGTTGCGCTCGTAAATGCCCTTCGGCTGAACGATCTCCTTGAGCGCATCGTAGATCACGGGCATGTGGCGGTCGATACCCAGGCTCATCACCTGCACGGAGAGCACATCGGCGAATTTATCGACGATGAGGCCGGGCAGGAAATCGCTCTCGGAATAGATCAGGCGGCAGGAGTTCGGATCGCAAAACGTGTTGCGGTATTCCCAGGCCGTCTTCACGCGGTTGTAGAAGAATTCGTCGTCGATGGGGGTGTCGTCGCGCGTGAGCATGCGCAGCGTGATCTGCGAATTGGGGTTGTACATCGCGCGGCCGAGGAAGGTGTTCTTGGAAGAATACACTTCCACCACGTCGCCCGCCGCCGCGCCTTCGGTGCGCTCCACGTCGCTTGCAAATACCCACGGGTGCCCGCCGCGCACGCGCGTTTCGCGGGTCTTTTTCAAAAATGCCTTCGCCATATCAAACTCCTTTTGGGGCGCTGCCCCCAAACTCTGCCAAGGGGACTCTGTCCCCTTGGATCCTCTGCTCAAGGAGCAATGCCCCTTGAGAATCCCTTATGGGGGATCATTTATCGTTGTTCTGATTGTAATACGGCTCATTATATCTTTCTATCTCAATGAAAGAAATCATAATCTTTTAATATTGGTTTCTTTGGGGAGGGTGCGAGAGGGGTATTTCTTTTTCAAAAGGCGGGCAGTGCCCGCTGACATTTGCTTCCGCCGATCCTGTCGATAGAACCATCTATCCCCTTAATTGGTTTCTTTTTGGAGGGGTGCGGGGAGGCCCTTTTCTTTTTCGAAAGAAAAAGGTCTCCCCGCCAAAACTCCTATCGTATCCTGCGCGTTTCGAGATAGTAGCGCTTGTCCGTCGCCTTGCCCATGGAGAATGTCTTGCGCGGCAGCGGGCCGACGCAGACCGAGGGGAACAGCCCAGCCTTGTCCATGGCCGGCACCCAGATGGCAAACGCCCCCTGCGCCTGCAGGGCGGAAAGCACTTCGCTTCCGTGGATGTAATCGATCTTCACGTCTGCATGGGCTTCCAGCCATTCATCCAGAAACGGCTGCAGTACGCCCACCGGCAGCGGCACGAACGGATCGACCAGATTGTACGGCACGCCGTTGATTTTTAGGTCAGCCGTACCTTTCACGCCGGGCATAAGATCCATGCCCTTCGCGCGCAGCCAGGCGATGAAATCTTCCTGCAAAGAGGCGCAATCGCCAAAGAGCGCGCGGTGGATGGGATGGAATTCCATGGCGGGGGAATGCAGGTTGTTGATCTCGGCCATGGCAAAGCGCGCGGGGTGGTTCTCGCGCTCCTGTTCACTCAGATTTTCGCGAATCGCCTGCCAGCAGGTGCGCGCGGTGGCCAGAGAATGGTTCCCGTCGCCCACAGCGAAATCCAGCCCGCCGCCCTTGGCCTGCAAATGTTCAAACGCCTGTAAAATGGCAGGGAAGAACTCTTCCCGCACATGCCAGCCGCGGATATGCCCGCCGCCGAGCATGAGATCAAAATCGTACAAAAGGGGCATACTCTCGCGCTTGGCGTACAGCGGCTCGACCAGAGTGTACAGCGGGTCGTCGGCCAGAAGCAGCACGTGGCCCACCTCGAGCATCGCCTCCTTGCGCACCTTCACGCGCGGGGGCACGCGCTCGGTCACGGTGCCTTCCGTGGGGCGCACGGCGGAGACGGAATCGGCCGAAAAATCGTATTTTTCCAGATCGACCGCACCCAGAAGACCGATGCGCAGGCCGTCGGTGGTCTCGCGCTCGATCAGGATAAAGCCTTCGACTTCGCGTGTGAGCACTTCGGCGGCATATTCGCGCATGTGTGCGTTGATGCTCGCGATGCGACCGTCCCCCTGCGAAAGCCACGCCTCGGGATAGACCATGTTGAGCGTGCTCGGCGCGCTGCCGACCGCCTGCACGGCCTCGTCCCAGTATTCCGGCTGCGAGGTGAACTGGTCGCACGCCACGACAGACCATTTTTGCATATCCGTGCCTTCTTTGGGCAGCAGGAACTTTGCCGGGCGCACGGCGTATTCTTTAAAATCTTTCATTTCACATTTCGTTCCTTTCAAGGCTTTGCGCTGTGCGGTATAATAGAATTAGAGATTGCCGGGGAACCCCTTTCTTTTGAAAAGAGGCTCCGCGGCCGATTTGTAGAATCAGCCGCCGGAGGCCGGCCTACAGGCCGACTTGTGGAACCTATTGGTTCCACAACCTTTAGGGGTTCCCCGGACCCCTCCCGAAAGAAATCAATTATGGGGCATTATATCTGCCAGGAAGGCGGCATAACTGTGTTGCCGGCCTGTGGGCAGAAAAACATACGACTATTTTAACACGAAGGAGTGCTTTAGCGCAATGGAACAGCAGGGCGTGCGCATCAACAAATACATTGCCGATAGCGGGCTGTGCTCCCGCCGCGAGGCCGACACCTATGTTTCCGAGGGAAAAGTGCGCCTCAACGGCAAAAAAGCGAAAATGGGCGACCGCGTGATGGAAGGCGACAGCGTCTCCGTAAACGGCAAGGAGATCGGCCGAAAGAGGGAAAAGCATGTGTACATCGCGCTGAACAAGCCGGCAGGCATCGTTTGCACGGCCGATACGCGCGAGGAAGCCAACGTGGTCGACTTTGTGGACCATCCGCGCCGCGTGTTCCCCATCGGCCGTCTCGATAAAGACAGCGAAGGCCTGCTCCTGCTCACTACCGACGGCGATATCGTCAACCGCCTTTTGCGCGCCGAATACAAGCACGAAAAGGAGTATGTCGTCACCGTCAACAGACCGCTCACGCAGGAATTTTTGCGCCACATGGCCTCGGGCGTGGAAATTCTCGACACCAAGACCTTGCCCTGCAAGATCCGCCAGAGC
>JAFQGN010000249.1 GCA_017398245.1 Clostridia bacterium
GGGACTCCCTGATCCCTGACCGTGTTTTTCCGCCGCCGCTGCAGGCTCCTTTCCCATTGCAATGAAAAAGCACGATGGCGGCTGTGTACCATCGTGCAGGAGATACGGGATTTTACTGGTCCTCGCCGAAATCGGCAACATACGCTTCGACCAGCTTCTCCGGCCAATCGCCGATGGCCTCGAGCTTGCCGGTGAAGAAGCGCAGGGTCTTGGGCTCGTGCACAAAGCGCAGGCCGCCAACCAGATGCCTGTGGTCATACAGCCACTTCACGCGATCGATGACATACTCCGTCTGAGACAGGGTGAACACGCGGCGCGGGAACGCAAGGCGAACCATTTCGACCGAAGCGATGCGCTCGCTGCCGTCGGGGTTGCGCTCTTCGGACAGGGTGCCGCGCTCCATGCCGCGGATACCGCCGCACAGATACAGCGCCGCGACCAGCGCGCCCGCCGGGTACTGCTCGCCCGGAACGTGCTCCATCACCTTGCGCGCGTCGATATGCGCGCCCAGACCGCCGCCCGGCGTGACCATCGGCACGCCCAGCTCGTCCAGAACCTTCACCGCATGGCCGATGAACTGCGGGCCCTGCGAAATGACGTCCAGATCCATCGTCTCGTCAAAGCCGACGATCAGCGCTTCCATTTCCTTCACGGACATGCCGCCGTAGGTCAGGAAGCCTTCGAACATGGGGATCAGATCCTCCATATCGTGGAACAGCTGCTCGTCGCGGATCAGGATTCCGCCGCCGCGGCCAAAGCCGAACTTGCGGCCGGAGAAATAGATCACATCGTACAGATCCGCGATCATGCGGGTGATCTCGCGGATGGACTTGTCCTTCATGCTCTCTTCGCGGGTCTTGATGAAGTACAGGTTATCCTGCAGCAAGGAGGCGTCCAGCACGGTGATGATGCCGTTTTCTTTGGCGATCTGCGTCGCCGCCTTCATGTTTTCATAGGAAATGGGCTGGCCGCCGATCAGATTCGTGCCGGCCTCGATGCGCATGTAGGCGATGTTTTCCGCGCCCTCCTGCGCAATGCAGGCCTTCACCTTGTCCAGATCGATATCGCCCTTGAACGGCTTGTCCGACTTCGTGACAAGGCCTTCGTCCTTGATCAGCTCAACGACCTTTCCGCCAAGGCGTGTGACATGCGCCTTGGAGGTGGTAAAGTGGTAATTCATGATGACCGTGCAGCCCGGCTTCACCAGATGCTGCGCGATGATATGCTCGCACGCGCGGCCCTGGTGCGTGGGCAGCAGGTTGCCGATGCCGAAGATCTCTTCCAGCTTGTCCTGCATGCGATAGAAGGTTTCGCTGCCGGCATACGCATCGTCGGCATGCAGCATGGCCGCCTGCATGTTGTCGCTCATCGCGTTCACGCCGGAATCGGTCAGCATGTCCATAAAGATGTCGCCGTTGTGCAGCAGGAACGTGTTGAAACCGGCCTGCTTCATGCGGATAAGGCGCTCCTTAGCCGGCAGCAGGTTCAGCTTCTGCACGATCTTCACCTTGTGCATCTCCATCGGCACTGCGGGACGGTTGTAGAATTTGATCTCAGGCATATTTTTCAGGCCTCCTGGCGTTTTTTTCTTTTTCAGCGGGTATTGCCCCATATCCTTATATAGTATATAATACGATTAACAATCGATAAAGCGGAATTTTTCAATCCTTTCGATCGATATTTTCGATGGAGGTTTACCATGGAAATACGCAATCTGATCACCTTTGTGCAGGTGGCGGAGCTGGGCAGCTTCACCAGGGCCGCCAAAGCGCTCGATTACAGCCAGTCCACCGTCTCTTTTCAAATCAAGCAGCTGGAGACCGAGCTGGACTGCCTGCTCTTCGAGCGCATCAACCACACCCTCCTCTTGACCGAGCGCGGGCGTGAACTGCTCGATTACGCGCAGAAGATCGTCCGCCTGACCGACGAATTCCACGAAAGCCGCCGCGGCGAAGCGCTGACCGGGTTTGTGCATCTGGTTCTTCCCGACAGCGTGTGCGAAGCTATGCTGCTGGACAACTACGCCGATTTTTACCGGAAATATCCCGGCATCACCCTCAAGTTTTCCACCGCCGATACCCACACCATGTTTTCCATGCTCGATCATAACGAGGCCGACGTGATGATGACGCTCGACAGCCACGTTTACCACAAGGATTACATCATCGCCAAGGAAGCGCGCATGCCGGTGCATTTCGTCGCCGGCGCATCCAGCCCGCTCGCCGGCCGCACCGATCTTCGCATCGAAGATTTGCTCACCCAGCCCTTCATCCTCACCGAAAAGGGCATGGGCTACCGGCGCGTTCTGGACGAGGAGCTCTCCCGCCGCTCTCTTGAAATCCAGCCCGTGCTGGAAGTCAGCCGGACCGATATCATCACGGGGCTCATCGCCAACAGCAGCGCTGTTTCCTTCCTGCCCGATTTTGTTACCCGTGCGCGAGCCAAAGCGGGCGACCTCGTCTATCTGGACCTTCCCGATATCCATATCGATATCTGGCAGCAGCTCATTTACCACCGCAACAAATGGATCTCCCGCGCGCTGGACGCCTTTCTCACTTATGTCGCCGAAAACGAGTTCAGCCGCTGATCACGAAGCGTGCCCTTTCCTGCTTCGCGAACTCTCCTGCCTATTCCCATACACGCATGCTCTTGCTCAAGGCTTCCGTTCGAAACCACGTCGTCCGTCTCTTGCGTTCCCTTTTATACACAATTTCCGCACAAAAAAAGAACCGCCCAAGCGGTTCTTTTTTTATTTACTTACCGGAGAACATCGACCGAATCCCTTCAGCGGTCTCGCCTTCTCGCAGCTCACGTCCCACAATAATCAGTCTGCCGTTCGGATACGTGTAATTGCAGGTGATCAGCAGCACGATCTGGTCGTTTGCATCCGCCTCGATCGGGATATCGTAAATCGAGCTTTCCCTCAGCGCCGCAATATACTGCTCCTTCTCTTCGTCCGTTTCGAAATTGAACTCGGTGATCTTCACGTAGGAAGAATGATCCGGATTCATCGAAGCATCTGCCAGCGCGAAAATGACATATTCCTTGGGTTCCTTCATCCAAATCGGCTGCAGTTCGATGATCGGGTTCGCGCGAAGGTAATCCTTCTTTTCGTACTTGTCCAGCTTGCCGAACATCTCGCCATATTTCATATTATGGCCGTAGATCAGCAGCGCGTCATCGCTCATCGTGCTGTCGTTCCTCTCATCGAGGAAGATCCAGCCAGCGTTATCGTATTTGCCGTAGTAATCGTGATCCATGTAGAACATATTATCACGCCTTACGACAGGATATTCAACTTCATCGTTCACCTTGAGCCAAGCCACAAGGTCGTTATTTGCTTCATACAGCTTGATGAACTGATCCTGCATCAGGCTCTCGCCGGAAACCTTGATGCTCCTCTTCGCATTCGGCGCTGCAGGAGCGATCAGTTCCACTTCCGTCTCTTCTTCAGCAGCAGTTACCTCCTGTTTCGTTTCAACAGGGTTCGCTTCTACTGTATCTTCTTCGGCGCTCTGCGCAAGTGCGCTATAATAGCTGCCCTTGATCGAATTCGCCTTATTGATCGTATTCTGCGCGTTCAGATAATCTCCAACAAGATAGACCGCACAACAGAGGATCACAGCCACAAGAAGCATATCCGTAACCTTGCGGATCCTTCTCATCATCCTCTTTTTTCTTCTGGCACGCGCGCTCGTCTTCGCCATAGCCGCAGCCTCCTTGCATATTTTCGTTCTTACCAGTGAAATCTAATATCCCAGGAGCGGTCGGAACCGCTCCTGGGATCGCTTAGCACGTGTATCAGCTAATGTTTAATTAATGATTGCGCACAAAGCGGCGGGAGAACAGAACCACAGCGGCGGCGAGCATGATGCCGGCGACGATGGTGGAAGCCATGGAGGCATCACCGGTCTTCGGGACATCAGTGTCGACGACGGGGGCCTGAGTCGGAGCAACGGTCGGAGCCACGGTGGGGGCTACGGTCGGAGCAACGGTCGGGGCCACGGTGGGTTCAACAGTCGGAGCGACGGTCGGAGCGACGGTCGGGGCCACAGTGGGGGCCACGGTCGGAGCAACGGTCGGTTCGACGGTCGGGCAGGGAGTGACGGGGCACTTAGCCATGACGATCACGGAAGCTTCGCCGCCCAGGGAGGAAACCTTGATGGTATCGCCAACCTTGGCTTCGACGGTGACGGTCTTTTCGCTGTCGGAATAAGCACCGGCCAGCGCGCCGTTCACGTAGATCTCGAAGAATCCGCCAGCACCAGAGATGCTGCAGGAAACCTTGCCATCGCCCAGATCAGTGGCGCTCAGAGAGACAGCCGCGAAAGCGGTGGTCGCAAACAGAGCA
>JAFQGN010000250.1 GCA_017398245.1 Clostridia bacterium
GGTCGTTGTTGGGGGTACGGATAGAGTCACGCCAGGGGCGCTGCCCCTGGACCCCGCTAAAGGGCTTTGCCCTTTAGAATCCCGTATCGGGTGGGAATTAAATAATGGTGCGAACATACAGCACTGCCGGTCGTATCCCGGGCGCGTCCAGAATGCGCCCGGGATACTTGCTTAGGGTTACAGAAGACACAAAAACCTGCCGATCAGGGCTCTGAGCCGCCGGTGACTGCTGCCAAAACCAAGACCTGCCGCTCGTCCTGAGCAGCAGGTCTTTTCGTTATCCGTAGCCCTAACAGCAGTAAACCGGGCTCCTTCTCTTGCGCCCGGTTTACGTCCGTAAGTGCTGTATGAAAATCATCCAAATAAATCCAACCCGCGCCCGCAGGCGCAAATTGGGATTCTCAAGGGATATATCCCTTGAGCAGGGATCCTTAAGGGACAGAGTCCCTTAAGCGTTACCCCTCAATCTTCCCCCTCCTGAACTCGATCGCCCTCGGCATGTCGGATTCGTCGTAGATGCCGTGCAGGATCATGTCTCCGGTGTAATTGTATTCGCGCAGGAGCTGCAAAAACAGATCGTAGTCAACGATGCCTTTGCCGGTTGCGCAGAAGCTGATCTGTTCGTCGGCAAGAATGTCCTTGCCGTGCGCGAGTACGACGTCCTTGCCGTATACGTCGAACGCGCTTCGGATGATTTTCTCCACATTTTCGGGCCGCGCGGTGCCGGGCAGGAAGAGGTTTGCGCAGTCCATGATCATCTTCAGGGCCGGCGAATTCACTTCGTCCAGCATTTTGCGCGCGCGCTCGATGGTTTGCACCACGTTGCGCGCTTCGGTCTCCACGGCGAGCGTGAGCCCGCGCTTTTCTGCGATCGCGCAGATCTCGCGCAGCACGGCCTTGCAGTCGGCCCACGCTTCGTCGCTCAGATTGTCCTCGTGCGCGCGCCACATGGAGTTCAGGTTGCGCGTGCCGGTGCAGAGCGAGAGAACGGGGCAGCCCAGCGCTACGGCCGCGTCGGCGAGGATCGCGAACCTGCGCACGCCTTCCGCACGCACCGCCGGATCGGGATGCGCCATGTTGAACGTGCCGTTGATCGCCACGATATCGATTTTGTATTCCGCTGCCAGATCGCGGATCAGCGCGATCACCTCCGGGCTGATCTCCGCCGGGATCTCCCATTCCGGTCCGGCCTTGAAGTTGGCCTCTTCGATCGCCGTAAAGCCGAACTGCATGCTCTCAAAGCCCAGATTCGCGCACTTTTCAAACAGTGCCCGCGCGGGCATCGTGGGGAAATCCACTGTGCAGATACCGATTCTCATCCAAACGCCTCCCTTTCAATGTCCGTGTGCCGTGTTTCAGAACGTGCCGTCGTCTTCGCCAATGTCCTTCAGTTTGCGGTTGATCGCCCGCGTGCGCGTGTCGATGCTGTCCAGATCGCCCTCGGCCAGTTCCAGCCGCTGCCGCGCCTTCTGCACCGCTTCGCCGAAGCGGGAAAATTCCGCCCGCACCGCGCCCAGCAGCTGCATGATCTCGCCGCTGCGCTTTTCCAGCGCGCAGGTGCGGAAGCCCATCTGCAGGCTGGTCAGCAGCGCGCTCAGCGTGGAAGGCCCCGCGACCATCACACGGTATTTCGCCTGTAATTTTTCGCTCAGTCCGCTTCGGCGGATCACCTCAGCGTACAGGCTCTCCACCGGCAAAAAGAGGATCGCAAAATCCACCGTCTGCGGGGGCTTGATGTACTTGTCGGAGATCTTCTTTGCCTGTTCGGTCACGGCGCGCTCCAGCTGCGCGGCGCACTTTTCAACCGCCTCGCGGTAGCCGGCGTCACTCGCCTCGACCAAACGCAGATAGTCCTCCTGCGGGAATTTGGAGTCGATCGGCAGCAGCAGCCCGTCGCCCTCCTGCGCCGGCAGACGGATGGCGAACTCCACCCGCTCGGCCGAACCCGGCTCCACCTGCGCGTTTTCGATGTACTGCCCGGGCGCAAGCGACTGCTCCAAAAGCGCTCTCAGGCGAACCTCGCCCCACACGCCGCGCGTTTTCACGTTCGTGAGCACCTTTTTCAGGTCGCCGACGTTCGCGGCCAGCGTCTGCATCTCGCCAAGGCCCTTGTGTACGCGCGCCAGCTGCTCGTTCACCACCCGGAACGATGCGCCCAGACGCCCGTCCAGCGTGCTCTGCAGCTTTTCTTCCACGGTCTCGCGCATCTGTTCCAGCTTGCGGTCGTTCATGCGCTGCATCGCGTCCAGACGCTCGTCCAGCGTGGTGCGCAGGCGGTCCTGCCGCGCCTCCATCGCCGTGGAAAGTTCTGCGATCTGCTGCGCCGAAGAGGTCAGCGTCTGGTTCAGAATTGTGATTGTCCGCGCCTGCTGTTCGGATTCGCGCTGCATGCGCTCCAAAAGAATCCGCCTTTCGCGCCGGTCTGCGCGCTTGCGCGCATTCTCCATTGCCGCCAGCATGATCACCAGAATAACGCCCACGATCGCGACTGCGATCAGCGCCGCAAGGCCTGCGTTTGCATTGAGGATTTCCAACATTTCATCACCTGATTTCTTCAAAACCTGTGTGTCAGCTTAGCCAAACCTGATAAATTTCTCATACAAATCTCAGGTTCATCATATACTTTTTGTAGGGATTTCCTGCGCCCGGACACCGGGAAAACCACTGATTCCGGAAGCGTTCCGACATCCGGAAAGTGCTGGTTTGTCCGTTATACACGGACAAATTCGACGGTCGGCAACAGATGCATCCGCTCTGCTGGGAGTTGGCA
>JAFQGN010000251.1 GCA_017398245.1 Clostridia bacterium
ACGGCCTGCACTGTGATACCGAATGGGTCGAAATCAAGCGCGCCACCACGCAGGACAATACCTGCCTCAAGTGCGAGCCCTTCACCCTGAAAGTCGCCAAGGCCGATGCACCGTTCATGTTCTCCTGCCTGCCCTATACGGCGGAAGAACTGGAAAACGCGACCCATGTGGAAGAACTGCCCCCGGCGCGCCGCACTGTGCTGTGCGTCTACGGCGCTATGCGCGGCGTGGGCGGCATCAACTCCTGGGGAGCCGATGTCGAAGAAAAGTACCATATCAGCGCGGAAAAGGAGATCGCCTTCTCCTTTGATATCTGCATGAAATAACGCATTTTGCGCGGCGGGCCTGCCTTTCGGGCCTGCCGCGCGCTCGTTTTGTTCCGAAAATAGGCGCTTTCGTGCGCCGAACTGCATATTCCTGCGCCGGCAGAACCTGTTCTCGCCGGTATTATTTTTTATGGGGGATAAGGACATGCGAAAGCTGACAGTGAACGGACGATACCTTGTATGGGAAGACGGCGAACCCTTCTTCTACCTTGGCGATACTGCGTGGGAACTGCTCCATGCGCTCAACAGGGAAGAAATGGAATACTATTTTGAGCAGCGCGCGCGCCAGGGGTTCAACGCCGTGCAGACGGTCGCCCTTGCGGAACTGGACGGTACGGCCGGCCCCAATGCCTACGGCCGCCAGCCGCTTCTGTATACCGAAGACGCGCCCGACCCGGCAAAGCCCGATACCGAAGGCGAGTATTCGTATTGGGATCATGTCGATTTTGCCGTCGATACCGCCGCCCAATACGGCATTTTCATCGTCCTTCTGCCCACCTGGGGCGATAAATTCAACGTCAAATGGGGTAAAGGCCCGGAGATCTTCACGCCCGAAAACGCCTACTCCTACGGAAAATGGATCGCCGCGCGCTATGCCGAAAAGGAGAACATCATCTGGATGCTCGGCGGCGACAGGCCTCTGGAAACGCCTCTGCATCGCACCATTATCGATGAAATGGCCCGGGGCATCCTCGAAGCGGACAAAAACCACCTCGTCACCTTCCATCCCTGCGGCGCGAGCCGTTCGACCGATTGGGTAGGCGACGCTCCCTATATCGATTTCCATACCGCGCAGACCGGCCACGATACCTCCATGAGCTACCGCAGCGACGAGATCATGCTGGAAATGGCTTCGGCTTCGGACAAACCCTATCTGGACAGCGAATCCCGGTATGAAGATCATCCCGCCTGCTTCGATGCGTCTCTTGGCTATTACTGGGACGCCGCCGACATGCGCCAGAACGCCTACTGGAACCTGATGACCGGCGTCTGCGGCCAGACCTATGGCAACCACTGCATCTGGAGCATGACCCGGCAGCCGACGGACTATTTCCCGTTTAAGTGGGACGAAGCCCTGCTGCATATCGGCGCGGAGCAGTTTGCCCATCTCGGAAAGCTGCGCCTCTC
This sequence comes from Clostridia bacterium, assembly GCA_017398245.1. The sequence goes on from JAFQGN010000251.1 coordinate 1,455, forward strand.
GCGCGATTTTGCCTCCTTCCGCCATGCGCCGGAGCTGATCGCAGAAAATTTCGGCGGCATGGGCCATATGACCGCCGCGCGCGGCGATGGCTACGGCTATGTGTATTCGCCCCTTGGCGTGCCCTTTACGGTGAATCTGGAAGCGTTTGCGGGCGCAAAGCGCCTGCGCGCTTCTTGGTTCGACCCGCGCACGGGGGAGGAGAAGGTCTTCGGCGTGCTGCCCGCAGCGGGAAAAACGCTTGTCGTGCCGCCTTCGCAGGGCAAGGGCTGCGATTGGGTGCTCGTTCTGGAGGAAGTCTGAGCCGGGATAAGCGCCTGCGCTGCTTCGCGAAAAATGATGCGAACCGGGAACTGCGCCGGAACCGGTTTGCAAAGAAAAACGACAGAAACCCGTTATAAATATGCACAGCAGGCCGGTTCGGTTCGTTACGGCCTGTTTTTGCGCGAAAAATGCACCTTAATTGCGCTTCTAGAACGCACAAAATCGAAAATATACGGAAAATATGCAGAAAAAGCATAAACATACGTCGAAAAATGTAAATTTTAGGTTGACGGGAAGCGAACAAAGGAGTACCATATCAGAAATGGGTTCCTGAACCGATACCGCTGAAAAGTGAGGTTTGCATATGAATCTGGAACAGATGAAACAAAAATACGCCTATACCCTCGCGCGCGTGGGTCTGAACGTACAGCCCGGCCAGCCCGTTCTGGTCGAAGCCGCCATCGAAGGCGCCGATTTCACCCCCATCTTTGCCGAAGAATGCTACAAGCTGGGCGCTTCGAACGTTATCGTGCATTATCTGGACGAGCCGAACATGAAGATCGCCGCCAAGTACCGCAGCGCCGAGGACGTGCGCAAGGTGGAAGACTGGGAAGAACTGCAGTGCCAGAAGTATCTGGACCAGGGCGCGTGCTATGTGCGTTTGGAAGGCGTGAACCCGGCTCTCATGGCCGATGTTCCTGAAGCACAGGCCAACGCCATCTTCGCCCATACCGATACCGTGCGCAATATCATGCGCAAGGCCAGCCGCGAAAAGCATTGCCAGTGGCTCATCGCCATGATCCCGACCCAGCAGTGGGCCGAGTACATCCTCAAGGACGTGCCCAAGGAGCAGGCGCTGGAAGAGCTCTGGAAGCTCATCCTCAAGCTGTGCTATATCGAAGAGGATAACGACATCGTGGCCACCTTCGAAGAAAAGGGCCAGAAGAGGCGTGAATACGGCGCGAAGATGGATTCCCACAACTTCCGCAAGCTGCATTACACTGCCTCCAACGGCACCGATCTGACCGTCACGCTCACCCCGTACTCCAAGTTCGGCGGCGGTCGTCCCGCCAAGCCGGACGAGAAGATCATCCGCTTCCATGCGAATATCCCGTCCGAGGAGATCTGCACCGCACCGGAAAAGTACGGCACCGACGGCGTTGTTTACGCCTCCCGCCCGCTGGTCCTCGGCGGCAAGGCGATCGAAAACTTCGGCTTCCGCTTTGAAAAGGGCAAGGTCGTCGAGGTCATCGCAAACGAGGGCAAGGAAATGCTCGAAGCGCTGGTCGCTTCCGATGAAGGCGCTGCGTATCTGGGCGAAGCGGCTCTGGTCGAATACCACAGCCCCATCTCCATGTCCAATATCGTGTACTATACCACGCTCATCGACGAGAACGCCTCCTGTCATCTGGCGCTGGGCCGCGCTCTGGGCCGCCCGCTGCCCGAGGATTGCCCCTGGACGTTCAACGACAGCGTGATCCATATCGACTTTATGATGGGCACGCCCGATATGCACATCGTCGGCATCACCGAGGACGGCAAGGAAGTAGACGTGTTCCGCAACGGCGATTTCGTACTGTAAGAGGAGGGGGAATTCCCATGAAATACAATTTTGACGAACTGGTAGACCGTAAGCACGGCACAGGCAGTTATTCTTCCAAGTGGTCCGGCAGCCCCTATATGTCCAAGATGTTCCAGTGCGACACCGTTCCGGAGGACAGGCTTTGCTTCTTCGTGGCCGATATGGACTTCAAGTGCCCGCCGGAGGTCATCGAGGCGATCAAGACCACGGCCGATCACGGCATCTTCGGCTATTCTTCCACGCCCGACGAGTATTACGAGGCCGTCATCCGCTGGATGAAGGACCGCTTTGATATGGACGTGAAGAAGGAGCAGATCCTTTGCGAGCACGGCGCGCATACCGCCGTCGTCCATGCCATCGAAAAGCTGACCAAGCCCGGCGCCGGCATCATCGTGCCGACTCCTACCTACTATTATCGCAGCGACTGCAACATCGTCGGCCGCTATTATGTGGGCTGCCCGATGAACAACGACAACGGCTATTACACCATGGATTGGGACCGCTTCGAAGAGCTTTGCAAGGAGCCGCAGAACTCCATGGTCATCCTGATGCAGCCGCATAACCCGACCGGCCGTATCTGGACCGAAGAAGAAATCAAGAAGTTTGCCGAAATCTGCCGCGCCAACAACGTGATCATGCTCTGCGACGACGTGCATATGGACTTCCCGCGCAGCGGCAACAAGGTCGTTCCGTTCGTCAATGTCGTCGGTCCCGAGGGCCTCGTGATGATCACCGGCCTTGGCAAGACCTTCAACCTCGCCGGCATGTCCATCACCAATATGTTCATCTGGGATGAGGAACTGCGCAATAAGATGGGCGAGAACCATTCCATGATCTCTCCCTTCAGCATCGCCGCCTGCATCGCCGCGTACACCAAGTGCGACCAGTGGGTGGACGAACTCAACGCCTATATCGACGATCTGGTCGATTATGTGGTCGACAGGATCCACAACGAACTGCCCAAGGTCAAGGTATGGAGGCCGGAAGGCACCTACATCCTCTGGCTCGATTTCACCGATTGCGGCATGACTTCCGAAGAAGTCAGCAAGCGCATCGCCGGCCAGGCGCACATCGGCCTGTCCGACGGCGAGGGCATGGAGCCGCCCAAGGGTACCATTTTCCGCCGCTTCTGCGTCACCTCTCCCAAGAGCGTGATCGTCGAGGCTCTGGACAGGCTCGTCGAGTGCATGAAGTAACACCGTTATTCCGCGCGCCGGTCCGCGGCGTAGCAACATAAACACTGATTTGACAGGAGGAAATGAAAAATGGGTATGTGCAAAAAGAGGGCTTGGAAACTGCTTGAGGATATGAGCTTTGTCCGCGTTGCGGGTTCCCCGGAAGATCTGAAGACCGCTCAGCTGCTCAAGGCGATGTGCGACGAAGCCGGCGTTCCGGCTGAGATCGAAGAGTTCGAAGTGGACGTCGTCGATATCGAAACCGCCACTCTGGAAGTGCTCGAGCCCGAATATAAGGCCTATCCGGTCATCGGCATCGGCAAGACCCCGAACACCCCCGAAGAAGGCATCGTGGGCGGCTTCAAGTATATCGAAGACGCTATGGACGCCAACCTGACCGATATCGAAGGCAAGATCGTGCTCATGCAGGGCCGCGCCAAGCCGGACCTGTTCAAGAAGCTGAAGGAAAAGGGCGCCATCGGCTACATCGCGCTGGGCGGCAATATGTATGAAGACGAGAGCATCAAGAACGAGCTGCGCCCGTCCAATGCTTTCGGCAAGGACAACCCGCTGCCGGGCCTGCGCATCCACATCTCCCAGGCCGAACAGCTGGTCCTTTCCAAGCCCACCAAGGTGAAGATGACCCTCAAGTCCGAAACCAAGAAGGCCACCGCGCACAACGTGGTCGCCACCATCGAAGGCACCGATCTGAAGAACGAAGTGCTCTGCTTCTCCGCCCATTGCGATTCCGTTCCCTATTCCAAGGGTTCCTGGGACAACGCCACCGGCTCCGTCGCCATTGCGGAACTGATGCACTACTTCAAGGAAAAGGGCTCCCGCCGTACGCTCAAGTTCGTCTGGTGCGGCGCTGAGGAGATCGGCCTGGTCGGCTCCCGCGAATACTGCAAGAAGCACGAAGCCGAGCTCAAGGACTACATCTTCAACATCAACTTCGATATGACCGGCGTCACCATCGGCTATGAAAAGTGCTGCTGCTCCACCAGCGAGGAGACCATGCACGCCATCGAATACATGGCCAAGCTGAACAACTACCCGCTCAATATCGAACTGGGCACCTACGCTTCCGATTCCACCAGCTTTGCCGGCGCCGGCGTTCCCGCCTGCTCCTTCGCGAGGCTCCAGGCCATGGGCGGCGCTCAGATCCACAACCACAACGATACCATGGAGCGTCTCGATCCCGATTCCTTCATGATCACGCAGGAATTCGTCGCCAAGTTTGCCGAGCAGCTCGCCAACGCTCCGGTGAACCCCATCCCGCGTAAGTTCGCCGACGTCGTCGCCAAGAAGCTGGAAGAAGGCAAGAAGATGCGCGCGGCTATGGAAGCCAAGGAAAAGGAAGAAAAGAAGGACGAAGAAAAGCCTGAAGAAAAGAAGGAAGACAAGTAAGTTTTCCGATACGGACAGCCGGAGCGAAATGCCCCGGCTGTTTTCGTGTGCGTTGACACAAGCGCAGCGGCAATGGTAAAATACAGGCAGCAAACAAATCATCCGGAAACGGAGGAATAGCATATGGCGCAGGACGATATCCGGCATCTTGCCGTCTGCACGGAAGGGGCGGCAGCTGTAACGCCCTTTGTGTTTGGCCATAATCTGGAGCACACGCGCGCATGTGTATCCGGCGGGCTCAGTGCGCAGCTGCTGCGCAACCGCAAGTTTGCCGGCCGTCCGTCAGCCAGGCGCGGCGTGGCGGCGGAATGGTTTGGCATTGGCAAGCGGGCGTTTTTCTGTACCGATCAGGAAAGGTACGTGCGCCACTACAAG
>JAFQGN010000252.1 GCA_017398245.1 Clostridia bacterium
CTGGGCCTGGCCGTGGCCTGCGGCTGGAGCATCACCTCGCTCAAGCTGATGCTGGCAGTGCTGCTGCAGTGGTGCACCTGCCCGGTCTCCGGCCATCTCATCGGCCGTCTCGTCGTCTTTTCGGAAGAAGAGCTGGATAAATACATGGAGGTGAAGGTACAGTGAGCATTCTGAATGTGATCCTGCTGGTATTCGTCATCGCGTGCGCGCTGGCGGTCAGCTTTACGAAAAACCTGCTCGCGTCCATCGTCATCTTCATGCTGCAGAGCCTTGCCATGAGCGTGATCTGGATTTTGCTGGAATCCCCCGACCTGGCCATTACGGAAGCGGCCGTCGGCGCGGGCGTGACCAGCCTTCTGTTCTTCGTGGCGCTCAAAAAGATCCACGCGATCAACGTAGGTGCGGAGGAAAAAAAGCATGGCGAAGAATAAGATCGATTTTGAACGCAGCCTGCTGGGCCGCTTCCTGAACTGGGTGAGCGACGGCGGCGGCGCGCTGGACAGGCGCATGCAGGAGTCTCTGGACGAAGAGCCCGGCGCGCGCGGAACGGAGATCGAACAGGAGATCCGCCGCGAGGAGATCCGGCAGGAGGTATATACCAAAGAACTGCTGGAGGAGCGCAAGCTGTATGCGCGCACCCATTCCTGGATGGACCGCAAGGGCAATAAGTGGATCAACGCCCTGTACAAGCTGATGGCCGGCGTTATCGCGCTGATGATCATCTGGTCGCTGATCGTGACCGTGGCCGAGCTTCCGCGCATGGGCGATCCGAACGCGCCTGTGGTGAACGACGTCGTTCGCCGCTACAGCGAGGACGGCCTTGCCGAGACCGGCGCGGTCAATATCGTTGCCGGCATGATATTGGACTACCGCGCGTTTGATACGCTGGGCGAGAGCAACGTGCTGTTCATCGCAGCCTGCTCGGTGCTGATGCTGCTGCGCGTCAAGCTGGATGAAAGCGGCCGCGTGAGCGATGAAAAGAAGGACGCGGAGGACAACGACCGCCGCTATGAGCCGCATAAGGATACCATCCTGCAGCGCATGGCCGATGTGCTCGTGCCCGTCATTCTGCTCTTCGGTATTTATATCCTGTTCAACGGCCACCTCTCCCCGGGCGGCGGCTTTTCCGGCGGCGCCATCATGGGCGCGGGCCTGATTTTGTTCCTCAATGCCCACGGCTATTCCGGCACCAAGGGCGTGAAGCTGTTCGGCTATGTCACCTTCAAGTGGGTGTCCTTTGCCGCGCTGTCGTTCTATTGCCTTTCCAAGTGCTATTCCTTCTTTACCGGCGCGAACCACCTGCCCTCCATCATCGGCCCGGGCACGCCGGGCTCCATCTTCAGCGCGGGTCTGATCCTGCCGCTGAACGTGGCGGTCGGCTTCGTGGTCGCCTTCACCATGTTCGGGTTCTATACCCTCTTCAGAAAGGGGGATTTCTGATGCTGCAAAACCTTGCCGCCAATTACGAAGAAGTCGCGGCGATGATCCTGTTCGGCATCGGCTTTACCAATCTTCTGCTGCAGCAGAACCTCATCAAAAAGATCATCGGCTTTGGCATGATGGACGCGGCCATCTTCCTGTTTCTGGCCTCCATGGGCTATGTGGAAGGCGGAAAGGCGCCCATCGTGGTCGATGGCATACTGGATGCTTCGTATTATATCAACCCTGTGCCCGGCGGCCTGGTGCTCACGGGCATCGTGGTCTCGGTTTCGGTCACGGCGGTAATGCTGGCGCTGGCGGTACGCCTGTACAGGCGCTATCATACTCTGGATCTGGACGAGATCACCTATCTGGCGCGGAAGGAGGAACCGTAAGATGGCTCTTTGGCAAAATCTTCCGTTTTTCTCCATCATGCTGTCCATCTTCTCGGCCGCGCTGTGCTCGGTGCTGCCGCGAAAGGCTGCGCGCGTGTGGATCGCGGTAATGTCCGGCGCGGTACTGCTGATGAACGCCGTTCTCACGGCCATTCTGGTACCCTACGGCCAGTCCTATACCTATATGATGGGCCATTACCCGGCCCCCTGGGGCAACGAGATCCGCGTGGGTCTGCTCGAAAGCGTGACGGCCTGCGTGTTCTCGGCCATCATGCTTCTGTCCATCGTGGGCGGCTGGGTGCGCTTTGCGCGCGATGTGCGCCCCGAAAAGCAGAACCTGTACTGCGTGGTCATCTGCCTGCTCAATGCGGCTCTTCTGGTCATGGTCTATACCAACGACCTGTTCACCGGCTACGTCTTCCTGGAAATCATGACCCTCGCCGCCGGCACGCTGATCACCGCGCGCTCCAAGGGCCGCACCATGGTCGCCGCCGTGCGTTACATGGTCATGAACCTGCTGGGCTCCGGTCTGTTCCTCATGGGCGTCGTGTTGCTGTACGATCTGACCGGCCACCTGCTCATGAGCAATATCAAAGAGAGCGTCGCCGCCATTGCGGCCAGCGGCGAATACCACAGGCCGCTGGTCATGGCCGTGGGGCTGATCTCGGTCGGCCTTGCCATCAAGAGCGCGCTCTTCCCGTTCCACACATGGCTGCCCGACGCCTACGGCTATTCCACGCCCACGTCCAGCGCCATCCTCTCTTCTCTGGTCAGCAAGGGCTATATCTTTTTGCTGATCAAGGTGTTCTGCCGCGTGATCGGGCTGGATGTGATCCATAAGACCGGTATCGACGCCATCCTGTTCGTGCTCGGCGTGGTAGGCAATGTCATGGGCTCTGTGTCCGCCATTCGCGAAAAGGACATCCGCCGCATGATCTCCTTCTCCTCCGTTGCGCAGATCGGCTATATCTATATGGGCATCGGCATGTGCACCGAAGCCGGCCTTGTGGCGGCGATCTTCCAGATCTTCGCCCACGGCATGGCCAAGAGCATGCTGTTCCTCTCTTCCTCCGGCCTGTCCCTTGCCTCGGGAGAGAGCAAGTACTTCAGAGACCTGCGCGGCGCGGCTTACCGCAACCCGTGGGCCGGCGTGGCCTTCACCGTCGGCGCGTTTTCCATGACGGGCATCCCCTTCCTGGGCGGCTTTATCGTGAAGATTTTGCTGTCCGAGGCGGC
>JAFQGN010000253.1 GCA_017398245.1 Clostridia bacterium
CGTCGTTGTCGCGGAAGCCGAAGGTGGCAAGATAGTCCACCAGCGCCGCATTGTCCGGCGCGCAGCTCACATAGATCCGCGCCGGGACCTTCGCTTCGGTACAGATCCCCCTTGCGCAGCCGAGCAGAGCGCCCGTCATCTGATCCTCGATCGCGCCCTGCAGACGGATGCGCACCCGCAGCGGCTGTGCGGGATACATCTGCGCGTTCATATGTGCTTCCACAGAGCCGGCACAGATGCGCTCGCCTGTGCGCTCATCCACGGCTTCAAACTTATTTTCCAGCACGCTTCCGTCGACCGGATCGCGCATGTTTCGCAGCATCATATTCCAAAATCCCTTTTCGCGTATTTCCTCAGTATGATTATACCCCGAACCACGGCTTTCCGCAAGGCAGTTTGCGCGAAATCTGCCGTTTCCCGCAAAGAATATCGGTTATACACGCATTTTTCAATCCTCAAACGCAAAAGTTCCCGGCCCTTGCGGACCGGGAGCATGTCTTTTACCTGCGTTCAGCCTTTCTCGCATGGAAATCTGCCTCGATCGGCGCGCACCAGTCGTCCGACAGCGCCTCGCCCTCGCGCATGCAGCTGACGGCGTTGCTGACCACCTCGTAATTCAGGCGCGTTCCCCGGCTGTCGGCGTGATAATTCACCGCGCGGTTCGGGGCGATGCCGAAGCTGCCCGCCGTTCTGACCGCATCGATGTTTGCGCCCAGGAAGAGGAATTCCCAGCCGTACTTTTCCTTCATCTCCCCGATCATTGCCTTCACACGGTCGGCGCTGTACTCGCGGCTGGCATTTTCGTAGCCGTCCGTGGTGATCACGAAGAGCACCTTTTCGGCGCGCATCTCCGGCGCAGTGTGTTTCTGCACGTTTTCGATCTTGCAGATCGTCCGGCCGATCGCGTCGAGCAGCGCCGTGCCGCCGCGCACATAGTATTCGCGCGCAGTGATCGGCGCGATACCGCGGATGTCAATGCGGTCGTGCAGGAGCTCATAGCGATCATCGAAGAGCACCGTGGTGACGGTCGCTTCGCCCGCCTCTTCGCGCTGCCTGCTCAGCAGGGAGTTGTAGCCGCCGATGGTGTCCGTTTCCAGCCCCGCCATGGAGCCGCTGCGATCCAAAATAAATACCAGTTCTGTCATGTGAAAAATCCTCCTTCGTTTCTTTCTGCCTGTAGTATAGCGAAAGCGAAGGAGGATTTGGTCGCATGGCAAGCGACATTTTATTCGTTTTTCTGCCGGAGTCTACACGCCCAGCGTGCTCTGGTCGAAGGCAAACAGCGTCTCGTTGATGGCGAAGATGTCGTACTCTCCCCGGGTGATGAAATACTCCACGATCACATCCCCCTTGCTGCTGCGGCTCAGGGCATAGCCTGCCCGACCGATCAGATCCCGCGTCTCCTCCAGACTCAGCTCCAGCGCGATGGCAAAGGCCAGCGCCGTGGTCTTGGAGGGGCGGTATTGGGGATTGTTTCGGATCTTGGAGAAGAGCTTGCGGTCCACATTGGCCCGCTTGTATACCTCTGCGTCCTTTTTTCCGCTGCGGTCGATGAGCCGAAGCAGCGTCTCGGAGAAGCCGGCGTCCAGTCCCTCCAGCAGTTCCGTCAGACCGCCGCTTTTGGACGCTGACGGGGCCGGCGCCATGGCCATCTCATCGGCCAATGCCTGCTTGTAGCGCCTGCGGCGCTGCTGCTCCAGCGCACTTTGGATCTGCGCCCGCCCCAGCTGCCGCATACTGTTCTTGTCGGCAAAGCCGTACTCTGCCAGCGTTGTCTCCCGGATGTAGTTCTCGTCGATAAAGCTCTGCACCGACTGCACCAGCTTTTCCGACAGGCCGAAGGCCTGCTGTCCAAAGACCACCAGATAGATCTGCATCTCGTGGTCCATCAGGAAGGCGCTGAAGGCCGCAATGGCTGTCTGCAGCGCCAAAGGCTTGGGAACGCCGTGGTTTCCTGCACTCAGCAGCGGGAAGGCCACCGACTCGCACTTGTGCCGGACCGCCAGCGCCAGCGCACTGTCGTAGCAGCGGCGCAGCAGCGTTTCCTCGTCGTGTCCGCCGCCCTGCCACACAGGCCCTACCGCATGGATCACATATTTGGCATCCAGCCCAAAGCCCGGTGTGATGGCGGCCTGCCCCACATAGATATCGCCGATCTTTTTCCGCGCCTCCAACAGCTGCGGCCCGGCTTTTTTGTGGATCCCGGCATCGCAGCCGTAGCCCACCAGGGGCCGGGGATTGGCCGCGTTGACGATGGCGTCCACCTGCATTTTTGTGATGTCGTTGCGAACGATCTCAAAGGGCATGGTCCCACCTCCTGCGGTTTTTTCTCTGCCTCCATTATACCGCATCTCCCGCCACCGTGCAACTCTCCCCCAACACCGCCCCTTCTCCCCCTTCGTGGGCGGTCTGTCCGGCGGAGGCATAAAAGATCGGCGAGCCGTTTGGCCCGCCGATCTTTTTACAATTCGCAATATTTTTCGACAATATTACGTCCGGTATTCACTTTTGCACCGTCAGCCACAGGCCGAGGGCGATCTGCACCGCCATGATCGCCGGGATGCCCCAGACAAAGTACCAGTGCCGCGTCTTGTGGCGGAAGGTGTACATCCCTGCCAGCGCTCCCGGACTGCCGCCCATGACAGCCAGCAGGAAGAGGGTCTTTTCCGGAACACGGCGCCCGCCCCGTTTGGCACGCCGCTTGTCGGCGCCGTAGACGGTAAAGGTGATCAGGTTTA
>JAFQGN010000254.1 GCA_017398245.1 Clostridia bacterium
ACCCCGATCGCTATGGAAGAGAAGCTGCGCTTCGCTATCCGCGAGGGTGGCCGCACTGTCGGCTCCGGCGTCGTTACCAAGATCTTCGAGTAATTCACATAGATTATTCACATAGATCGCGGCAAGCGCTCATAAAAGCGAAAAAGAAGCGGGTTCCGAAAGGAACTCGCTTTTTTCTGTATTGAGGATGACTTGACACGGCGGTGCAAAAGGCCGTATAGTAGAGCCAAGCAATCTCTGGAGGGATATATGATGAAGAAGGTTCTGGCGGCCGCAATGGCGGTGCTTGCGCTGTTTATTCTCACGGGCTGCACCCGCAAGCCCCAGGAGCCCAATGGCATTGTGGAGGCCGTGGGCGCGGGCTATGAGACGGTGGATCAGTCCGGCGAAAACCGGATTCAGGTGGCCAGCGGCGAAAGCCGGGTCGGCATCATTCAGGTGGATCTGCTCAGTGAGACAGGCACGCTGATGCGCCCGTATATCTTCGTGGAGCCGGGCGTGGATTTCTATAAGATTGAGCACAGCGAGGCGGACTTCGGCAATCTCTTTATGGGCACGATGGATATGCTCAGCCAGATGCAGCAGTCCGAGGAGCATCGGGATAAGACGAAGCTGATGGACGAGACGAAGCTGCCCGAGGGCGTGGATCCCCAGAAGGCAGGCTTTATGAACATGGGCTATGTGGCCGACCCGCAGAGGAAGTGCGAGATCATCTTCACCGGCATGACCGATACCGGTGAGGGTATTCCGCTGCGCGACGAGGTGTATGCCTTCTGCCGCCTGCCGATGCTGGACGCCAGCAATACGCCGATGATCATGAACGTGCTGGTGGCCGATCAGAATGCGGTGTACGCCATCGCGCAGAAGGTGCATCAGTCAGGCGTGCTGCCCAAGGGCGTGGAGGAATGGATGCTGCGCAAGCTGGGCCTGTAATTGGGAACAGAAGAAAAATAGCTGCAGACTCCCGTACATTGCGGGAGTTTGTTTTTGCAAGAAAAGAAGCTTTAAGCCGCGAAGGATGAAGATGGAAATCCCCGATCGTATCCTCCGGTGCGCATGTTTGGCTATGAAAAGAACTCCTGCCTTTGGTTTCGTTGAAAAAAGGGCGGCGCGGCGTTATAATAAACGCTGCAAGTCCAATCAAAGGGGGAACGCAAATGATCCGCTATGTAATCACTGCGTAAGCACTGACTATGCAGCAAAACTGAATATGCACTTTGTATAGCCAGTGCTTTTCCTGAAAGGAGAATACACTTTAGGGAGGCAGCTGTGCGCTATATCAAAGCAGAGGAGATCCTGCCGGAGGACGTTGTGAAACTGATCCAGCAGTATGTGGATGGAGAGACGATCTATATTCCCCGAAAGGCCGAAAACCGCCTGACATGGGGCTGCAGAACGGGCTATAAGGCCGAACTGCGCCAGAGGAACGAGCGTATTCATCAGGAATATGCATCGGGTGCAACGATTCCCGTGCTGAGCAAACGATACCATCTATCCGAGAAGAGCATCCGTAGGATCCTGCAAAACCGATAAAGACATGAGCCGGAGAAAGCGTCCGGCTCATGTTTGTTTCTCAGGCGTCTGCGCGGTGGATTCTCAAAGGCGGATATGATATCATGAACCCAGAGATATCCAAAGGGGGATGGTACGATGACCATTGTGAAAGGCTACAGGGACGACCCGAAACTCAGAAACAGCTTCAACCGCCTGGCCAGGGAAACCTTCGGCCTGGATTTTGAACCATGGTATCAGAAGGGGTTCTGGTCGGACGATTACAATCCGTATTCCGTGCTGCTGGACGGAGAGATCGTAGCGAACGTATCGCTGAACCGGACGGATATGCTCATCGGCGGCGAGCGCAGGAAGCTCTATCAGCTGGGCACGGTGATGACCGGTGAGGCCTGCAGAAACCGTGGCTATATCCGTGCGATCATGGCGGAAATTGAAAGGGATACTGCCGATGCGGACGGCGTGTATCTTTTCGGCAGCGACAGCGTACTGGAATTCTATCCGAAGTTCGGCTTTGCGCGGGGGACGGAGCATGTCTATACGCAAACGATTGAACAGGACGGTATCTGCACGATGGAGCGCGTGCGGATGGACGGCCCTGCGGGCTGGATCCGGCTGCGCATGGCGATGGAGAACAGCAAATTCGAAACGGACTGCACGATGCTGGATAACCCCGGGCTGATCTTTTTCTATGCGGCGCAGTTCATGCAGGACTGCGTGTATCACGACAGGCGTCTGGACGCATGGGCGATCGCGGAACTGGAGGATGGCGCGCTGATGCTGCATAACGTCTTTGCCCCGGCGGGCGTGACGCTTCGGGATGTGATTGCGTCCTTCGGCAAAGGAATCAGCAGAGTGACGCTTGGCTTCACGCCCAAGGATCGGACGGACTTTGACTGTGCGTCCTATCATGAGGAGGACTGCACGTTCTTTGTAAAGGGTGCGGCATTTGACGACTTTGCGCAGCGAAAGCTGCGGATTCCCAGCCTGTCGCATGCATGATGTGACGGCGCAGGTCCCCAAAACACAGGGTGAAAAGACGGAGGAATCCGTCTTTTTTTGATGTGTCCTTGTCAAAAGAGATAAAATGGAATACAATAGAAACGTAAAATTCCGGCAGTATGCCTTTTTGCATTCTGCCGATACTATACATATTACCAAAAAGAAACGGGGCTTATGAAAATGAGCAGACTTTCCTATATGATGAAGCGCGCGATGAAGATGGATTACCGCGCGATGATCAAAACCGCGAACATGCTGCATAAGAAGACCGGCAAGAGCCGCGTCTGGCTGCTTTGCGACATGGTGAAGTGCGCGGCGAAGTACAATGCCGGCTATATCGATTACAAGATTGCCGAGATGTATCGCCTGAATGACGCGCAGCGTGCGACCCAGATCACCCGCGGCATCTCCAACAGCATTGTGGCGCGCATGAACGACAAGAAGTTCTGGCACTTCTTTGATAACAAGACGGAGTTCAACGCGCTGTTTGCCGAGCAGGTGAACCGCTCCTGGCTGGATCTGACCACGGCGACGGAAAAGCAGTTTGCGGATTTCATCCGCAACCGCGGCGATATCATCTGCAAGCCGGTGGACGGCTCCAGCGGACAGGGCATTCTCAAGTGCACGCCCGAAGATTATAAGAATCCCGCCGCGCTGTATGAGCGCCTCAAGGCGGCGGGCATCGGCATCGTGGAGGATAAGGTCATCCAGCACGAGGCGATTGCCGCCCTGTGCCCGACCAGCGTGAACACCATCCGCGTGGCGACGCTGCTGGGCGATAAGAAGGAGGGCATCGTCTATGCCTATATCCGCATCGGCAACGGCAAGGTGATGGACAACGTGGACTGCGGCGGCATGGCCGCGCCGGTGGATATCGAGACCGGCGTGATCAGCGGCGTGGGCGCGAACAAGGCCGGCGAGACTTACGAGATTCACCCGATGACGGGCAAGAAGATCCCGGGCACGCAGATCCCCTACTGGGAGGAAGCCAAGAAGATGTGCCTGGAGGCGATGCAGGTTGTGCCGCAGGTGCGCTTTGTGGCCTGGGATGTGGCGATCACGGAAAAGGGCCCGGTGTTCATCGAGGGCAATTCCTTCCCCAGTCATGCGATTCCGCAGTTCGCGGCGCATTTCCCGG